>JAHZJA010000523.1 GCA_022601155.1 Deltaproteobacteria bacterium
GAGTCGTGCGCGCATGACGAGCACATGTGGCGCCCGCTGCAGTCGCACGATGAACTAGAGCTCTCGGCGGACACTCCGGGGGGCAGACAGCGGGCGAGGAGCAGGGCCACGTACCATCAAGCATGAGACGCACGGGCGGCCCGATGGGTCTTAACCGAAACCCGGATCGGACTTCGGGCATCAGGTACTAGCGACCCCATGCGCGCCTATGCTCCTCGGGATGACCCTGGCCAGTTCGATCACGGCTCCAGGGATGGGTTCTCGACGACGATGTAGGTCTCGTCGTCGAGAAGATTCCCGCTGGCAGGGAAGATGGCGGTCGATGGGATCGCCAAGGCGCTGGACGAGCTCGAGCTCGCGGTACAGCGAGACCTGAAGGAGACGGCGAAGTCCTGGCACTGCGTGTGATCTGCGGGGCACGGGGCGGTGGGCTCGTGCCCCGCTGTCGGGCCGAGGCAGACGGTGAGGTCAACCCTCGGGTACGGGCGAGCCCACGCCACCCGCCGCCGGACCGTGCTGTTTTCGAGACAGCGCCACGAGGTCCACGAGCAACGGCACGAGCTGTTCGGGCCCCAGCGGGACCGGCTCGACCTCACGCATGATCGCAACGGCATCAGCCACATCGCGCGGGGCCGGACCATCGCGCTTCGCCAGCACCTGTGCGTAGCGGGCCCGGCGGGCCCACAGTGCGCCGAGGTCTTGCAATGCCGCCCCAGCCGAGCCCCCCGCGGCCATCAGAAATCGACTCAACGCCTGCGTGCGGGGCTGACCGTGCTCATCGATGATCTCGTCCTGCTGCGCCCCCGCCTTCTCGACCATGGCCGCATACCGGACCCTGTGCAGCGCTTCGAACTCGAAGAAGTCCTCGCACGGTAGCCGCGGCCGCCACAGGGCACAGCTTCCCACCTGCCACGTCGCCCATAGCCGCATGTCGAGGGCATGCACGGGGTTGAGCAGGAAGGGGACTCCGGGGCCCTCGAGCGGCCCCGACTCGTCGCCGAGCAAGGGGGCCATCGGACGGCCGTCGGCGAGGCGGACGTCGTGGGCCTGCACGGGCTCGGCCCGTAGATCGTCATCGTTCATGGAGTGGTCGGCATCCGCTCGATGCGGATCGGGACGGGGGTGTCGGTGCGTACATAGACCGCGTCGCACAGGAGCTTGGCCGAGGTATCGCGGTAGATCGTAGCACCACCATCGATGGTCTCCGCCACGGAGGTGCTGTACACGACGCTGCTGCTGTTGCCGTAGGCACCCGGGTTCTTGCCGGCCATGTTGAGCCCGGGACCGATGGAGGTGGCGTTGACGTCGGCCGGCACGTGGGTCGAGATCTTGAGGTCATCACACATCTTGGCGGCGTCGGCGGGGCTCATGCCCTCCCTCAGCAAGCCCCCGTAGATCGGTGAGTTCACCATCTGGGTGGGGTCGGCGACGGTGCAGCAGGAGTTCGGGTTGGGGGTGGCGATGCAGTTGTTGGTGTCGACGTACTTGGGCTCGGCGATCCGGTACAGGCGTGACTCGGGGGTCAGCTTGAAATGGTTGCAGGTCTGGATGGTGATGTCGTCGGCACCGAGGTCTCGCAGTCGCTGGGTGTTGCGGGCCTCGTCGAAGACATCATCGGCGGCGTCGCTCGCCTTGCTGGTCTTGCTGCCCTTGCGACTGAACACCGACGTCACCTTGTTCCACGCGCGACGGATGGGGCCGGGCTGCGGGGTGGCGGCGCCCTTGCCCGCATTGCCGCGACCACGGCCGGGGTGGCTGAGGCCGAGCAGGTCGACGTGGACCAGGGGATTGGCGGGATAGGCGTAGAGGTTGGCGCTCCCGGCCAGGCCCAGCGGATCGGGCTGCAGGTAGCGGCCGAGGCGGGGGTCGTAGGTGCGGAAGCGGTTGGTGTGGAGCCCCGTGGCGGGGTCGTGCAGGTGCCCCGGCCAACGGAGGTCGACCGAGGTGCTGGCCCCGGGCTCCACTTCGATGATGCCGTAGGGGTCGATGCGGTGGGCCGCCCAGGCGATCTGGCCGCGGTCGTCGACGAGCCGCCGTGGCATGCCGTTGGGATCGGCGAGCAGCGCGAGCACGCGGCCTTCGTGCGCCGGAGCATGCTCGTCGGCGTAGTCGACCAGCAGCAGCGGCACCATCGCGTGCTCATCGGGGTAGACGTACAGACGCAGCCGTCCCTCGGGATCGATGCGCGCGGCGAGACGATCGCCATCCCACAGCAGTCGGGTGGGGGCCTCGGGGTCGCCATGCAGCAGCTGTCGCCCGCGTCCGTCGTACTGGGCGATCCAAGCCGGAGCATCTTCGGCGTGCACCCCGACGAGCAGGTCCTGGCCGTCGTAGTGGTACTGGGTGGTCCGACCCTGACGATCGATCCGCCGGGTCACGCGGCCGCGGATGTCGTGCTCGAATCGCTGGTCGCCATCGTCGAGCAGCCGCTGCCCCTCGAACCGACACGCGCCCAGCGGTCGCCCGAGCGCGAGGTTTCCCGCGGGGTCGTAGGCGTAGTCTCGCGCCTCACCACCCCAGCGTGCCTGTACCAGCCGATGCGCCTGGTCGTACCGATACTCGATGGTGGGCGTGCCCGGACGTTGGACGCGTCGCAGCTGCCCCCCGGGCGAGTAGCGGTAGTCGATGCGCTCGGCCCCGTGCGGGCGATCGAGGACGCAGCCCTGGAGACGCCCGTGCGGGTCGAAGCCGTAGATCCAGCCCCCGCGACCGAAGGGCTCCACGGCGACCCGATGCGCGGTGTCGGCGAAGACTCGATGCTCGCGACCGGTGGGGTCGAGCAGTCGCCATCCTCCGCCCATCATGGCCTCGCGTCGGACCGTGAATCGCTGCAGCAGCCGGGTGATCGAGGTTCCGTCGCGGCCGAGTAGGCGGTGTAGCTGGCGCTCGTCGACCTCCTCGTGCAGCGGCACGCCGTCGTGGGCGTAGATGCTGCGGACGGTGGTCGCCACGGCGGAGGCCTCGGTCACGCGGCGGCGATCGTCGTAGTCGAAGCAGTAGCAGTCGCCATCGGTCACCCTTCGCGTGCGCTCGAGCCCGTCTTCGTCGAACGTGGACTCGAGCAGCAGGGAGCCTGCGCCGTCATGCTTGGCCACGGGGTTGTCGCCCGTGTCCCAGGTGTGGCGCTCGTGCACGGCGTCGTCCACGGTGACCGCCGTGATCCGGTCCTTCTCATCGCGCGTGTACCCGACCGCCGTACCCAGCGGATCTCGAACTTCGACGAGCTGCTCGGTGCTGGAATAGCGGTAGGTCGTGCGGTGCCCAAGCGGATCGATCTCGGCGCCGTGCAGGTTCCACGAGGTGGTCTCGTATCCGTAGCGCTGCCCGTCGGGGTCCACGTAGGCGACGACGTTGCCCGCGCGGTCGTACGCCCAACGGTGCTCCGCTCCGCTGTCGTCGGTCTCGCGCACCGCCCGGCCGCACCAGTCCAGCGAGCGGGTGACGGGCGAGCGGCGGGAGAGCAGGGCGGTGGCGGCCGCGGCGAGCCGGGGCAGGCGGCGGTCGAGCGACTCCGGAGGTAGGGCGTCACCCTGTCCAATGCGCCCGAAGATCCATCCGCGCGCTTGGTGGGGCAGGTGATCGTCGGCAGCCGGCGGCGGTGGATCGGGGGCGAGCTGCTCGTGTGGCATGTGGCGCCCCCACGGGTCGCGCCGTGCCGTCACCCGGCCCCGTGCATCGAGCAGCATGTGGGAGACCGACCCATCGAAATCGGTCTCTGCGATCGCTCGCCCCTGGGCATCGTGCTGCCGCGTGCGCAAGCCGCCGTAGGGGTCCTCCTCGCGCAGCAGCCCGCCCTCGCGATCGTGATGGTGGAGCCACACCCCACCCTCGCGCTCGGTCACCCGGGTGATGCCGCGTTCGAGGTCGTAGGCAAAGGCGGTCTTCCACAGCCCGTCCTGCCCTCGCGTCGCGATGCAGCGGCCCTGCTCGTCGTAGGTCCAGGTGAAGACGTAGCCGTTGGGATCGACCATGCGGCAGAGCCGACCGCGGGCATCGTGCTCGTACGCATGGGTGCCCCCCTCGGCGTCGCGCGCTCGGACGAGCTGACCTCGCTGGTATCCGTAGTGGACGATGGTGCGGTCGTGGCCACGGTCGTCGGTGTGGCGCAGCCGGATGACGTGACCCTGGTCGTCGCGCTCCAGCCGGGTTCGCCCGCATGGCCGCGAGCCCTCCCACTCGTCGAGGTGCTGCAGCTGGCCGGCTTGATCGTAGTGGAGCCGCAGCTGGCGACCGAGGTGCTCGAGCGCGGCCAGCCGCGAGCGTCGTGGTTGGTGACCCGGCTCGAACTGAAGCAGGGCACCATCGTGGTCGAGCAGCGTCAGCCGCCCACCCGCGCCTCGCCGCAGCCGGCTGCCGTCGACCGACCACGCCTGCTCGTGTGGACCCAAGGGCGCAAACGCAACGGGCAGGCCCTCGCGATCGTGGACACACCAACCCTGGGCGTCGCGGACGATGTGGGCCTCGAAGTCGTGGCGAAATCCGGGGCCGAGGTCGCCATCGTGGCGAGCCCAGGCGCTGCGGTAGTGCCGTCGCCACGCGAAGATCGAGTCGAGATCGGGGCTGACCGCGTCGACGAAGGTGTCGAACACGACCCCGGTCAAGGTGTCCACGGGGTGTCCGCCGTTGCAGCGCACGCCGTTGTTCCCGCGGCCGCCCTTCTTGGCCGCGCGCATCTTCTTCACCTTGCGCACCATGCCGCCCATCGCCCGGAACGCCGCGGCGAGGGCGAGGCGACTGCCCAGTGCCATCAACGAGACCGTGGGGGCGCCGCCGACGGTGACCCCCGCGGGGATCGACAGCACGACGATGGTGGGGAGCACCAGCGACTTGGTCTTGGCGGGCTTGCCCGGGCGCGGTGGTGGGGGGGCGCCGACGTCCTGGCACGCGAGCCCGGGGAGGCCGAGGTAACTGAACGCATCACCGTCGACCGCGACGGTGGAGCTGCCCATCAAGACCTCGGCCTCGTTGCCGACCGGCGTGATGAAGGTGCCTCCGATCGGGATGTGTGGTGGCAGCAGCGTGCCCGCCGTGCCGGCCTGGGCTCGGGGCATGCCGCCGACCATCGTCGTGGCACCGATGAACGGTGCGTAGTCGAAGGGGTCCATCACCATGCCCACGTGGGGGTGCGGGATCGGCAGCGGAGGTACCGGTCCGGGGGGCTGGATGATGTGCACGTCGATGCCGAGGATCGGATCGAAGTGTTTGGCGGCGGGGAGCATCAGGCAGCGGCAGGCGACGGATGGGGGTGGTCGAGGCGGTTGCGCCAGTCGTCGCCGAGCAGCCGCACCATGGCGGCCTCGATCGCAGGCCGGGCCGCGCCGTGGTCGGTGCGAGCGGCGTGGCGCAGCAACGCATCCCCGGCGTAGGCGAGGGTCGATGCGTCGCGGGCATCGGTGTCCATCTGCGCGCCGACGCCAAGGGCCGCGTGACCCCGAGCCACGGCGTCGCGCCACTTGCGATCCTCCGCGTGGCAATGGGCGGACATCCGGTGTGCCTCGAGCTGGAGGTACAGATCGGGGACGTCGGCCGCCAGCTGTGCGGCGCGGGCATAGGTGCGGGCGGCAGGCGCGTGGGCTCCGGCCGCAAACATGGCCGAGGCCTGGCCCAGCACCGCGGTCAGCTGCAGGCGGGGGACGAGGCTCGCGGTCTCGGGATCGTCTCCCGCCTCGATCGCGCTGCGCTCGGCTTGGCGGTAGGCAGCGACGGCTTGGGGGGGACGATCGTGCTCCACCAGCGCCGAGCCCCAGGCGCAGTGCACCGCGACGGCGAGATGAGGCCAGCCCTCGCTGCACGCGGTGTGCAACGCCCGGTCGGCCGCGCTCCGTGTCGCGACCAGGTCGCCGCGGGTCTGGGCCAGGCCCATCTGGACCCACGCATGACGAAAGGCCCCCGTCGGGGTCTGCAGTGCGCCGACTTCCGTCGAGAGCGTCTCGTATGCGGCGGGCATGTCGAGCGCGGCGACCTCGGTGCGAACCCGGGTGGGCTCGCGCCGAGCCAGCGTCGCCAGCATGGGTGCGTCGACGGGGTCGAGCACGACGATGCGCGTGTGCGATGCAAGCTGCGGCACGAGCCGCTGCAGCCACGCTTCGTAGGCCACCGGGTCGCCGACCGTCGACGGCTGCAGCAGCACCGCCAGCATCTCGAACAGCGGTGCATGCCCGTCGACGAAGTCGGCCAGCGTGACGGCCAGGGTCTGCACGTCGGGTGCGGCGGTATCGCGGCGGGGGGCAGTCCAGGGGGTGGGCAGTCCCGCGTCGAGCAGCGGCTCGCGAAGCTGCTCGTAGTGTTCGACCAGCTCGTGGACGAGCTTGAAGCCGTGGCCGAAAACGCCCGTGGCGACGGGACTGCGGAGCGAGATGCTCAGCTCCTGGGCGTCGGCGTGCTCGTGCTGGCGAGCCTGCAACGACGCCTCGACCATGGAGACCTCGTGCGGGGTCACGACCCAGCGCAGCAGCCGGGCGCGCGGATCGTCGAGGAACGCGATCCATCGGGCTTGGAGCTGGTCGAGGCGGCGGCGTATCGCGTTGTCGTAGCGGTCCATGCCGGGAGGGGCCCGCGATGGTCGGGCCGCATGGTCATTGGACGGGTGGGCTGCCGGTTTCCCTCAGTCGAATCCTCATCACGGCCGCGAAAAGCGCCCCACCGCTGCGGCGCACCGGGATACATTCGAGGCGATCTCGATGAACCAACCGAGCACTCCCAAGGGCAACTTCAACTATCCCTCCGCGTACCGGATTGGCGTGGGTCGTCGCGCCGAGCTGCCGGGCGGCTGCACCGAGCTGGGCATGCGCAAGCCCTTGGTCGTGACCGATCCCGGCATCGCCGCGCTTCCGTGGTTTCCCGAGATCATCACGTCGCTCACCGATGCCGGCCTCGAACCCGCGGTGTTCGATGCCGTGTCCGCCAACCCCGACACACAGACCGTCGACGCGGGCGTGGCCGCCTACCGCCAGGGCAACCACGACGGCATCGTGCTCCTCGGCGGTGGCTCGGCGATGGACGCAGGCAAGTGCGTGGCGCTGCTGGCCCACAACCCGGGCACGGTGTTCGACTACGAGGACATCGGCGACAACTGGTTGCGCGCTGACCCGGCCAAGATCGCGCCGATCATCGCCGTGCCCACCACCGCGGGCACGGGCTCGGAGGTCGGCCGAGCGAGCGTGATCGTCGATGCCCGCGACCACAACAAGAAGATCATCTTCCACCCCAAGATGCAGCCCGGGATGGTCATCGCCGATCCGGAGCTGACGTTCGGGCTGCCGTCGTTCGTGACGGCGGCGACGGGCATGGACGCGCTGGCCCATTGCTTCGAGGCGTTTTGCGCTCCGGGCTACCACCCGATGGCCGACGGTATCGCGGTGGAGGGCATGCGGTTGGTCGCCGAGCACCTACCCCGGGTGTTCGCCGACGGCCACGACGCCCCGTCGCGCACGCACATGATGATGGCGGCCTCGATGGGGGCGACCGCGTTTCAGAAGGGCCTGGGCATGGTCCACAGCCTCTCGCATCCACTGGGGGGGGCGACCGGCATCCACCACGGGCTCGCCAATGCGATCTTCATGCCCTACGTGATGGAGTTCAACCGCGATGTCATCGAGGACCGCATGGAGTACCTCGCTCGGGCGCTGGCGCTGCCGCGGGGCGGCTTCGATGGGGTGATGGCGTGGATGCTGAAGCTGCGGGCCGACCTCGAGCTGCCCCACACGCTGGCGGTGGCCGAGGGCTTCGACGAGGCGATGGCGCATCGTCTGGCTCCGCTGGCGGCACGCGATCCGTCGCAGGGCACCAACCCCAAGCCGGCCACGGAGGCGCAGCTCGAGGAGGTGTTCCTCAGGGCGTTGCGCGGGGAGCTGGCGTTCTCCGGCTGAGCACGCCAGCGGCACGGCGCGGGCCTACGCGCCGGCTCGCCGAGCCCTCGCTTGCGGGGGCAGGTGCGCTGGCGTCTTCGGGTTGAGCCGCCGAGGCCGACGGTCGGTCGCTACTGCGCCGCGTTCTCCAGGTCGGCCTCGGGCGTCGTTTCTTCCGGGTAGAACTGTCCGAACCAGCGTCGCAGCTTGTGAATGGGCCCGTCGCCGGGCACCAACAGCGGCTTGCGCAGGTGGATCTTGTTCTCCCAGATGGCGATGTCGTTGCGCCACTGGGAGATCCAGTTGCCCACGACGTACCAGACCAGCCACCGCGGAGTGGCCTTGTCGGCGAACCATTGGAAGTCGACCTGCTGCTCGAGCGGCGCAACGGGCAGGTGCGTCTGGAACATCAGGATCTCGCCTGCGTCGGGGACCATGATGCGGAAGGTGACGACCGAGGCCGGCCCGTAGAACGTGATCTTGGCGCGGGCCTTGGTGCGCTCGATGGCGCGACCGAACACCTCGAGGATCGCCTTGTTGTGGAAGTAGGCCAGGTGTCCTTGCTCGGGATCACTGGACCAGTCGGCCTCGTGGCGGATCTGCACGAAGGGCACCCGGATGTTGGTCCAGGGGACCAACATCTGTCCGTGCAGCGGCGAGAAGTGCTGGAAGTCGACGCTGTTCTCCGCGAACTCGAGCAGGTGCATGTGCACCCGCCCCGCGTCGTGGCGGCCTCGCGGGACCATGCGGCCGCTGTCGATGTCGTCGATGGCGGGGAAGTCGTAGGGCGGAGGCGGAGGCGCGACGCGGGCTCCACCTCCGGCGTCGTGGTAGACGAAGATCTGCCCGTAGTTCTCGTGGACGGTCCAGGTGGGCTGGCACGGCTTGCTCGGCACGCGGTCGGCGTAGGGGATGGTGGCGACGCGGCCGTCGGGCGCGAGCTGCCAGCGGTGGAACGGGCACTCCAGCTGTCCATTCACAACACGACCGTGAGAGAGATTGGCGCCCATATGCGGGCAGAAGGCGCCCATCGCATGGACCTGGTCGTCGCGATCGCTGCGGTACAGCACCAGCTGCGTACCCAGACACTCGCGATACACGATGCCGCCGCGCCGCAGCTCGTGCGATCCTGCGACCCGGTACCACGCGCTGGGAAACGGCGGTGGATAGGTCTGCTCGCGCATGCGCGTGGACGGTCGCGGGGTTGCCATCGCGGCTACCCTACCGTGGCTGTGATTCAGATCGCTTGCGAAAATCCTGGAATTGTGGGCCGCCATGGAAATCTCACGCACGGGCCCCCTCCTTGGGGTGGAGGCGACGGACCCGAGCCCTCGTCAGGCAGTGGCCGGGGTGCCGCCGGGTGTCGCGCCGTTCGCGGCGTTGTAGAGTACTCCCAGGCATGGCGGCAGACTCGGCGGCGACCTACGAAGACCTGACCACCCCCGACCAGGTGGAGGCGATCATGCAGCCCGGAGGCGGAGCCGCGGTGCTCGACTTCTGGTCGCCCACGTGCGGCCCATGCATGGCGATGGCGCAGGACTTCGCCGATGTTGCGGGTCAGTTCGACGCCGACGAGCTGCGGTTTTGCAAGATCAACACGGCCGAGGCGTCCGAGCTGGCGATGGCGTTCAAGATCCGCTCGGTGCCGACGATTCTGTTCGTCCATGACGGCAAGATCCTCGACGGCGTGGTCGGCAAGATGACCGCCAAGGACCTGGGCGAGAAATCCGAGTGGCTGCTGGCCAAGTCCAAGCGCAAGCCGGGGCTGTTCGGCAAGCTGTTCGGCTGAGGGGCAGGCCAACCACCTGCTCCGTGCTTCACGGCGTGCGGCAGGACAGAGCTGACCTCGAAGTCCGCCGAGCACGGACTCCGCCCACGCTCGGTGTCAGCCGAGCACGGACTCCGCCCACGCTGGGCGTCTTCGGTCGCCGCAAGAGCGTCCGAAAAAACGAGGTGAATTTGGAACACGAGGATCGCTAGTCGTGGCGTACCAAGCGGTCCTTCGTACGGCATGGTCATCGGCAACAGCGGCTCCGCGGCCAACACCTACGTCGTGGGAGGGCGATGCGGGACCGGCTGCTAGTCGCAAAAACGTGGACCCTCCAAGGTCACCGTGGTCGACGACGGGGTCGGTCGAGGCAGCCCTGCTTCGCTGGCTCCGTTGTTGCTCGGCGGCCTCACTGTCCAATGCCGGGCAGACCGACGCTATCGGGGTCCAACGTAGGGAGCTCACTGCAGCCCTTGAATGCCAGCGACAGCTCGCTACCGTTCCAATCGAAGGTGGTGTTGGTTTGAGACGCATACGGTCTGTAGCTCACGGACGCTTCCCATAGGGTTGTGCCAGCGTACGAGCCGCTGCACTCCTCGAAGTTGATGGCTTGGATATGGATCCACGCCTTGTCGGCGGGGTGCAGATTCGCGGGCACAGCAATTCCCAGGTCGGCGAACGTCGCAGCCGTGGCCGGGACAGGTCGGCTCGTGTTGAAGTACTGGACACAGCCACCCGGTGGTTGCCCGGTACCGTAGCTCCAGTAGTTCTCGGTCTCGGACCACTCCATCTCCATGCTCATGCACATCTGTGCTGACGCGCCGATGTCCTTGGAGTAGTTGCTGTTGTTTTGGGTGAGGACTGCGGACTCGCCGTCCGAGAATTCGATCATCTGCACGGTGTACCCTTGGCCACGGAAGTCGAGATCGTGCTCCGACTCGGGCGAGTCACACGCGACGGTCGTCAACGCCGTCAGCAAACCACCGACGCAGCAGATGTAGCGGAAGGTCGAAGAAGGGCTCGTTCTGGTCGTGCTCACGAGCCCCAGCATTACGGTTCCGGCGATTAATGGGCTTAATCGGGGATTAATCAGACTGCGCGAACAACGGGCCTCCGCCGTCGGTCTGCCCCGCCCTCGCGGCGGTTCGGTGTCGGCCGAGCTCGGAGCCCGTCCGCGCTCGGACTCCGTCCACGCTCGGCGTCAGCCCGCGGGAACCGTCGCGCAGCCGAAGACGATCTCGATGCTGCCCGACTCGATGGTGTTGAACACCCCGCAGGTGAACGGGCAGACGTGGATGGTCGTGGGTGCGGCCGGGTCGTCGTAGTACCAGCCGGCCCCGGCGTCCTCGCACGCGGCGGCATCCTCGACGTAGCCGAGCGCGAACAGCTCGCCGTCGTCCTCGTACTCCACGTTGACGCGCATCGGGTCGAAGGTCTGGCCGGCGGGCGGCTCGGGAATCGAGTACTCACACGACAGCGGCGTGCCCTGCAGCTTCTCGAGCACGCCCTCGACGAAGTCGCTGTACACGCTGCCGCCGAGGCTCTCGTGGTAAAAAACGCCTCCGCTGGTGACGGCCAGCTCTCCGAAGTTCCCGCTGGGGTCGGGACCGGTCACCAACGAGTGGAGCGTGAACTGCTCGTACGACTCCCCCATGGCGTTGAATGCGGTGGTGAATGCTTCGGCGGACATGCTGGGATCGCCGCCGCGACTGCTGCTGATCCAGATGTGCTTCCACGTATCGGTGCGCATGTGCTGCTCCCACTCGGGCGCGAGCCCCATGACCTCGGTGAGCACGGCGTCGGGGTCGAGGTCGACCTCGATGTGGCGGAAGTAGCCGAACTGCGACGCCCCCCGGCAATCCCATTCGCCGCAATCGAACTCGCCCTCCCAGCGCGGGTCGGCGCCCATCGGTGGCGCCTCCCCGGCGATGAGCACCACCCGTGTGTCGGGGCCGCGGGCCTTCCCCAGCTGCGGGAGAAGGTTGGTGACCGCGTTGCGCAGCAGGACTTGGTCGGTCTCGGGGTCGCCCACCATGATGAGATCGACGGGCCGCATCTCGGTCTCGGCGGTCTGGGTCACGGCGACACAGTCGTCGGACGGCATGCCGGGGTCTCCGACGTCGAGCACGGTTCCGGTGGTGTCCCCCGCACCGGAC
>JAHZJA010000524.1 GCA_022601155.1 Deltaproteobacteria bacterium
CTCCTCGGCGACGCGCTCGACGACTACGCGATCGTGCAGGGGACGGATCTTCATCGGTGATTCTCCTGGTCTTGAAAGTCGTGGGTCGGGGTGGGGTCCGGGCGCCGTGGCGTGATTGCCCTCGGGCCGAACGAAGCCAAGGGATCCCCGCGAGATTGCGTAGGAAACCCTCTTTGGCACTCGGGACCCCCGAGTGCTAGGCGGGCGCAGTCTAAAGCTGCGGCACAGGTGGTCAACCCGGTCGCCGCGAAAAAATCATCGAGTTGCGTGCGCGAGGCCGTGGGCTGCCTCACACTTAATCAACAGGACCGCACCAACCCGCGTTTGGCCCCCAACACCGCCCAGAAACGCGAAAGGAAACGCACCTCCATCAAGGAAAGCGACACGCCGATGACCACCACGATGGCCGTTCACCACCACACGCTCGAGTCCTTCTTCTTCGAAGAGATAGAGCAGGCGCAGCAGGGCTGCAGGCACACCCTTTCGGCAGAGGTCGAAGCCTACGTCGTGGGGTTGTTGGCTCGGTTTGCACGCCGCACCCAGGTCGCGGGGCGAAGCAGCCGACCGCTGGCACTCCAGTACCTCAAAGCCCGCAGCGAGACGGGCTCTGCGCGGGCCAAGGCCTTGCGCGGGGTGGGCGATCGGGCGCTGTACATCAGTGGCGTCGCCCCTCGGAGCCTCCACCGCAGCCCGGTCAACGTTCGATACGTCCAGGGCATCGGTGAGGCGGCCTACCGCGAGGTTGCCGACCGCGCCCCCTGGGGTGGCGCGCTGGCGGTGCTCGGCGAGCTGGCCGCCGGGTTCGAAGGGGTCACCGAAGTGATCGCGCGCGTGGTCGACCTCGATGCCAAAGATCCCACCGCCGATCTGCTCGGGCTCTACGAGCGTTGGCGCCAGGGCGGCGATGTGCGAGACCGGCGCCGTCTCCTCGAAGCGGGCGTGCTGCTCGATCCCGTCGGTTCCGATCAGGTCCAGTGAGCGCGCCTCCCTCCCTGCTGCTGCAGCTTTATCGAGGGCTCGAGGCTCTCTATCAGACCGAGACGGGGGTCGATCCCGAGTCGTTGGTGATTCGTCGGCCCGCGCATCATGGCCCGCGCGAGCAGCTGCTGATGCGCGAAGCCGATGACGGTGACCTCGAGGTCGCGCTGGTCTTCGATACCCAGATGCTCGCGCGTTTCGAGGACGGCGATGCCGACGAAGCCCTGGCCGACGACAACCTCGGCGTCGCCATCCCGGTCGTCGAGGGGCTCAGTCACCTGATGTATCTGGCCGAGGCCGCCCGTCGCGGCCGCCCCGTCAGCGGGCTCGAGCTCGAGACGCAGGCCGAGGTCGACAAGCTGGGCTTGTGCCTGCTGCATCGCTGGCCCGACTCTCGCGATCACTTCGACCGTCTGGTGGACAGGCTCTACTACCGGTTCGAGCTGCACCCGATGAGCCCCTCCCTGGCGCGTCGCTACGACACCGCCAACCGGCTCGCGCTCGGGTTCTCGCGCCGGCTGCGGCCCCACGTGGAGACCCGCCGACTGCCCGCTCTGCGCCGCGCTCTGCGACAGTTTTGGGGCGCGTCGATGCAGGACAAGCGGACGCTCGCCCAGACGGAAGCCGCCTGAGCCCCACCGACCGACGTGGCGCGTGCTCGGACAGCGCCCCGCCCGAGCAACGACCGCTCTGGCGTACGGCCGCGGCGAGGACGACGGTCACCCTCGATGCCCTCGATGAGACCGCCGTCGATGTAGGATGCCGGCCATGAGCGAACTGGTCCTCGGGGTCGTCGGAACGTCACGCAAGGAAAACGAGCTTCGGGGCCCCATCCACCCTGAGCACTTCACCCGCATCCCAGCCGACCTTCGCCCCCGGGTCTTGTTCGAACGTGGCTACGCCGACCGTTTCGGGGGCGACGACGCGCAGATCGAGTCGTTGTTCCCTGGCAACCTTCGCACCCGCGAAGAGCTGTTCGAGCACTGCGACATCATCCTGCTCCCCAAGCCCACCACGGGCGACTTCGAGTCGTTTCGCGACGGCCAGATCATCTGGGGCTGGCCGCACCTGGTGCAGGGCCCCGAGATCACGCAGGTCTCCATCGACAAGCACCTGACGTGGATCACCTGGGAGGGCATGCATCACTGGGACGGCGACCAGTGGCGGCTCCACGTGTTCCACAAGAACAACGAGCTGGCCGGCTACTGCTCGGTGCTCCATGCCCTGCGCCTGGCCGGACTCACCGGGCACTACGGGCCGCACAAGAAGGCCTGCGTCATCGGCTTCGGCTCGGTGGGTCGCGGCGCGATCCATGCACTCCAGGGCCTGGGCATCCTCGACGTCACGCTGTTCACCGGGCGCCCGGGCTACGGGGTGGGTCAGCCGATCCCCTCGGTCAAGCACTGGCGATACCGCGTGGTGCCCGACTCGACCGATGGCGCCACCGAGGTCCTGCTGGACAGTCGCAACGTCCCCATGCCCGAAGCCCTCGGCCACTTCGACCTGGTCATCAACTGCGTGCTCCAAGACACCCGCGCGCCGCAGATGTTCTTGCGCGAGCAAGAGCTGTCGCAGCTGCGGCAAGGCACGATCATCGTCGACGTCAGCTGCGACGCGAACATGGGGTTTTCGTTCGCACGGCCGACCTCGTTCGAGGAGCCTTGGTTTGGCGTGGGCGACCGCGGCGCGCGGTACTACGCCGTCGACCACAGCCCCAGCTACCTGTGGCAAGCCTCGACCTACGAAAACAGCGAGGCCTTGCTCCCGTATGTCCCGGCCGTGATGGCGGGTCCCGCCGGCTGGGAGACCGAGCCCACGATTGCGCGGGCGGTCGAGATGCGCAACGGCGTCATCGTCAACGAGCGCATCCTCGAGTTCCAAGACCGCGAGGCCGCGCCGCCCCACAGGGTGCGCGGCTGAGCGAGACGTCGTGGCGGGGATGCACGGGCGGCGCACGACTGCGAACGCCCGGACCACGCGCGGGGCACTGCGATCGACGAGGCAAGCCGCTGACCAAACGGGGCAGTGGCGGACCGACCTCGGCGTGCGGTCGAAGTCGAGCCGGATGCACGACGAGCGTCGCACGACATACGAGGTCGGTGACCACGGCGCGGTCATGGCCTCCCGTGGCCTCGGGAGCGCGGGCTGGCTAGTAGTTCCGGGAGTTGGCCCCGCGAGCGGGCTCGCCCTGTGCAGTGCCGGCCCGGTCGTGGGCCGCCCGAATCTCACGGTGGGCGCTGGTCGGCGCGCGATGAGGCTCGAGCCGGCGCCGTGCGGTCTCGACCGTCGCTCGCCACGCGGAGACATCGGCCGACCGATCGCGCAGCCGCTCGTCGATCGCCTCGTCGCAGCCGAGCACGGCATCGGCCTGTTCGATGATCGCAGCCAGGTCCTCGCCGGGCTGCAGTCCAGCCAGTTGTTCGTGCAGGGTGTCGAGCACGAGGTTGTCGTGCTCCAGTAGCTCGGGGCGTCGGTTGATCTGCCGCAGGATCTGCACCGCGCCCAGGGTGTCTTGCCAGATGCGATCGGCTGCGTGCTCCGAGGTGTCGACCGCCCCGAGGTGCCTGACGATGACCCTCTGGAGATCGCGCAGCAGCATGCGGTCACCCATCCTGAAGTCGCGGTACTCGGGGCGACAGATCAACACCGCAATCGAGGTCCCTACCGAGCGCAGCCGAGCCGTGGGGCGGTCGCCGTGCTCCGCCCCCGCCATCGCGACGCGTCGGTGAAAGATGGCGTAGCGCCGCCGCACCCGGAGCGAGCGCACCAGCTCGGTGACGTACACCTCGTCCTGCCCCAGCGAGATTCCGGGGGTGGCGCCCCACGTGCGTCGCAGCGCGGTGGTGGCCTTGATGATGTGACGGCGCGTTCGCTCGCACAGCTCGATCGCTCGCCAGCCGTCATCGACATCCAGAATCGACCGAGCCTCGCGGGCGAGGGTGTTCATCTCGAGCTTGGCAATGAACGCGATGTCGGCCGCCGCCGTGCTGGAGGCCGTCTCGACGGTGCGATCGAGCTGCCACAGGAACACGCCAGGGTCGTCGCTCATCGCGACGAGCTTGGCCGAGTCGTTGGCCGACCGGCTCGGCTTCGTGGCGGCCCGCAGCACCCGGCCGAACAACGTCGCCGCCTCGTCGAGGGCCTCGGTCGTCTGGCGGTGAACCCGGGCCCGAACCGCGGGCGAAAAGCTGCCCTCCAGCTCGTCGAGCGCCCAGGCATCGACCTCGCCGACCAGCTGCTGGAGCTGGCTGAACAACGCGGCCGGGTCGTACCCGCCGACGAGACTGGTGCCCGGCGCCCTCACTGCGTGCTCACCAACTCCGAAGCCATGGCGTGCACGAACTGCAGCTGACCCTCGGTCTGGATGTAGAGCGGCTGAATCGAGCGCAGATAGTTCACGGCATCCTCGGGGCTGTGGCCCTGGGCGACCAGCATCATCGCGAGGACCAGGCCGGTGCGACCTAGCCCACCGTGGCAGTGGACGACCACAATCTTCCCCGCAAGATACATCTCCGACAAGCGCCGGATCATGTGGAGCGCCGCCTGACGCGACGGCACATCCATGTCCGGAATCGGCCAGTGGAGGACGCGACCCACCCCATGGGCGTTGAGCTGGGCGATCGCCGACGTCGCCAGTGGAGACTCCGTCAGGGTTACCAGGACGTCGACACCACTGGCCTCGAAGAACTCGATGTCGTCGACCAACGGTCGCAACATGCCAGGCTGCGCCATTCCGCCCAGGTGCCGGTCGAGCACCCAGTGAAAGCCCGACGGCGGCGGAATCGTGATCTTGCCCAGCTCGAGCGACCCGGTGCGGAGGAAGTGCTGCGTCAGCACCGACTCGGACGCAAAGAACCGCGCCGCCGAGCTCGACTCGATGATGCGTCCGCCGCTGAGCAGACAGATGTCGTCGGCGCAGCGGCGGCCAAAGCTGATGTTGTGCGTCGACAAGACCACCGTAGACGTCGCGGCCAGGGCTCCGATTCGCGACAGGAGTTCCTCGTGGTCATCGTCCTGCACCCACATATCCGGCTCGTCCAGCAAGACGACGTCGGCGTCGGTGTCGCGCAGCGCTCGCTCGAGCGCTGGGCCACGGCCGTGATCACGAGACCAGCCGCGTGGGGGTTGCCCGCACCAGGCGATCCCTTCGGCGGGGGTCGGCCTCCGTCCCCCCGACGCAATGCTGCGACCGCAATACATCCACTCGCCCTCGAGCTCCAACGGACTATCGTTGAATCCGGCCAGAGCCCGCATGAGCGAGGTCTTACCCGCTCCGCCAGGACCCATGATCACACTGGTCGATCCCCGCGAGACCGACCAGTCCATGTGTCCCAAAATGGTCATACCCTCACGCAAGTGGAGACTCGCATTGCGGAGCGAGTAGACCTCGAGTGTCACAAGGTGCTCTCGACGTCGGACAGGCTCATGCGCGCTTTCGCCATCACCATGCCCAGGTTCGCCTTCACACGGCACACGCAAACGAGCACCGCGTTGCTGTTTCGCTTGCCCCGCATGAACACGTGAATCAGGTTCTCGGAGTTGACGATGATCTCGTTGAAGTAGTGCCGCCCGTCGTCACTGACCCCCCGGATCTTCCGGAACATGCTCTCGATCGCCGAGACGTTGGAGCCCTGGAACATCTCTCCAGTGGCCGCAGCGACGAGGTCCAGAACCTCCTGCGGGTGACTATCGACGGTACGAACACCGAGCAACATGCCAGAGTTGAGGTCGACGAGACCCGCCGCTAGACACTCGGGCACGCTGGATTGGACACGAGAAAGAGCTTGTTCGAGGTTCATTGCTGCATCCTGCTTTTCGATGATCCCGTTGACCGCCGAGGACGACCTCGTCCTGCGGGCAGTCTGTGGGGAGGGCATGGTTGCCCCGGGGGGAATCGATGACGTCGGCATCCTCGTCATCGCGACTGTGCGATTGAACCGGGGATGGGACACTCGATGAAAGACGGAGCACCCTAGCCACTGACTCGGGGTGCTCTGTCGGCGGCCGAGAATGCCTGGGGGGCACCAGGGCGTCAAGCGCCCGCGATGTCGATAGGACTTCCCCTGACGGGCTGAAATGATCCGTTCGCCGACACCCCATGATCTCCAAGGCTCATCTCGACTGAGGCAAAAGTGGCCACCGAATAGTCGTCCTCCCGGAACCGAAAACGGTGGGTCACCCTGATGTCGTCATTCGATTTCGATGTTCGATCTCGATGTTCGATTTCGTCGAGCGGAACCGGTCGCCGTCGCGGCGATCGACGGGCACCGGTCGGTGTCCTCGACGACCGGCGGGGCGACCTGACACTCGACGATGCGGGTCGAAGTTCGTTCACGCTCGCTGACCCCGAGCGAGCGTGTCGTCGCGGCCGACCGCGACGGGGGATCTCCTCGTGCTCGCACTGTCGTCGCCAAGTGTCTCCCTGACACGAGCGAGCACCTGCCCGCGCCCTCGAGCTCGGCATAGACCCAGGGCTGGTGCCGCTTCGAAAACCGCCTACCCTCGATTCATGCTTTGTAGTTCGTATTTACAGACCTTCTGCATGAAATCCGTCATCCGCGCTGGCGTCATGGAAACCCTCAGAGGCAATTAACTGGTCGTTTTGCAGTGAAATTGGGGTACATTGGGCGACGTCGGAAGTGCTGCGGAGGACGACCGACAAAGCTCAGGCAAGCGAACGACAACCTTGAACAAGATTTGTTCAAGGTTTCGGAGCCTCTCCGAGTTCACTTCTGGCAGGACGCCCAACCCATGAAGTCTTCATCTCGCACCGCGGATCGGGCCGCCCTCGGCTCATGAGTCTCCAGCTTCACGAAGGACAGTCGGCCCCGGCCGCCCGCGGCTCGGAGGACTACTTCATCCCCAGCACCTCTCGTGCCTCGGGCACCGGAGGCTGGTCACACGGCGCTCGTTCCAACGCGGTGATGCAGCTGGAGGCGCCGCTGCTTCCAGAGCGGTCGGTCCACGCGTTGGACTCCACGCCGGAGCTCGAGCGACACATCGAGCAGTTGCTCGCCCGAGGCTGGAACGGCGAGCTGCGGATCGAGGCGGCAGGGTCCGCATCGATCTGCCTCACCGAGGGGACAGTCGCGTGGGTACGACTCGACGACCACCCCGAGAACCTCGGCGCGGTGTTGGGCCGCGAGCTCGGGCTGTCGATGGCATCGCTGCGCCGCGCCATGAACCACTGTCGCTCCACCGGGCAACGGTTCGGAGCCGGGCTCGTCGAGCTGGGATTGGTCTCGTGCAGCGAGCTCCGTGACTGCCTCCAGCGTCACTTCGCCGACCAGCTGTGGGAGCTGCTCGACCGGCCGGGACCCGTCGCCGTAGAGCAGATTCACGACCAGCACCGCTACGACCACGACTACACGTTCGCACTGTCGGAGCTGCTAGCTCGCCCCTCGATGCCCTCGGACGAAGAGGCCGAGCGCCTGGCCGCGCTGGTTGCCGAGTGCCAGGCGCAGCTCCCTCGCCTTCAGCTCGCCTGCGTGATCGAGAACGAGGAAGGCACCTTGCTGCACACGGGCACCGGACCCGACCACCCGAACCGGTCGGCCGAGGACATGCTGGGCCTATGTACCGCGGGCCTGCGGCGCCTGATGGGCAACCGGCTCACGGGCGGAGACGGTCCTCCCCGCGCGACCTTGCTGACGTCGGCCATCGGCACGATCGTGGTACAGCCGCTTGGTTGGCGACCCGAGTGGCTGCTCGTCCTCGGTGGCCGAGGCCAGCCAGGCGCGATGTTGTCGGCCGCCGCTGCCGCAGCCGAGCGCTAGCCGGTTGGTGCACCATCCGTGGTCTCGGGGCCCGCGTCGCGCCAACGAGGCGACCCGTCCCAGCCCACC
>JAHZJA010000525.1 GCA_022601155.1 Deltaproteobacteria bacterium
GCCGAGCCCTTCGAGGCGGGCGGCGTCACGCGGCGATGCCTGACCGGGGTGACCGTGTTCGCGCCGATCCGCTGAGGCCCGGCGGGCGAACGCTGGTCCGGAGCAGCGCCCTGACCAACCCGCGGGATCGCGATCGAAAACCGCGTGCGTGCAGTCGGCCTGGGGCACTACGATGGGGCGGCATGACCGACGCACCTCAGTATGCCGACCCCGACCGCTATGCCGACCTGGCCGGATTTCGTGGCGAGTGGCGGGACTTGTTTTGGAACGGTGACTTCCTGGAGCTGATGTCGCGGCGCTGGGGCCTGGATGGTGTGGAGCGGGCACTGGATGTGGGCTGCGGCGCGGGTCACTGGGGACGCACGATGCTCGGCTTGTTGCCGCCGTCGGCCACCATGGTGGGGGTCGACCGTGAGCCCGATTTCTTTGCGCTCGCACGCAGCACCGCACGGGAGCGCGGCTTGTCTTCGCGACTGTCGTTCGTCGAGGGCACGGCCGAGGCCTTGCCGTTCGGGGACGACAGCTTCGATCTGGTCACCTGCCAACTGGTGCTCATCCACGTGGCCGACGCCAAGGTGGCCTTGCGCGAGATGCTGCGCGTGGTCCGACCTGGGGGGTTGTTGGTGGTGGTGGAGCCGGACAACCGCGCGGGGAACCTGGCGCTGTTGGGCACGAGCGACCGTCTCGACGACGACGCGATCGCGGACCTGGTCTCGATGCAGCTGGTCTGTGAGCGCGGCAAGCGAGCGCTGGGGGAGGGGGACAACTCGGTGGGAGCCGTACTGCCGGGGCTGTTTGGTGAGCTGGGCCTGGACTCGGTCCGCGCCCATACCAACGATCGCTGCATCGATCTGGCGCCGCCCTATCAGACGGCATCGATGAAGATCGCGCTGGAGCAGGAGCTGTCGTGGGCGCGCGAGTCGATCAACATGCTGCTGGGCACACACGACGACACCCGCCGGCTGTACGACGCGGGAGGCGGAGAGCCGGCCGGGTTCGAGCGCGGGTGGGCGGCGGTGACCGAGTGGCTACGCCGATTCGAGCGGGGGGTGGAGGCGGGCACGTTTCACGCGGGCCGCGGCTTCGTGCTGTACCTCGTGTCCGGCCGCAAGCCGGCCGCCAAGGGCTAGGACTCGGCGGTGCGAAAGGCGAGCAACGTCGCGTCCTCGTCGTGCGCGGGCTTCCAGCCCGTGGCCTCCTGGAACGCGGAGCTGTCCATCACGACGGGGTGTTTGACGTGGGCGAGGGCACCCCGCGGGAGCTTGGGAAGCCCAAACCGACCCAGCGCGAGCGAAAACAGCAGCTCGGGGATCGGGACGTTGACCAGGCCGGCCTGCTGAATGACCACCGACAGCGGCACCGGAGGAGGCCCGGCGACGTTGAAGACTCCACGAAGCCCCTTGTCGAGCGCGGTGCAGATCGCCTCCGCGGTGTCCAGCTCGTGCATGAACTGGAACAGAGGATCGAACCCCATCACCGTGGGGACTCGGGGCCCGCGCAGGAATGCAGCCAGCGTGCCTTGTCGTAGCGGGCCGAGCGTGTAGCACATGCGCAACACGGCGGTGTCGACGTTGGGGTAGCGCCACAGCGCCGAGCCAGCGTACAGGTCGGCCGCGACCAGATCGGACAGCTCCGGGAAGGTGTGGACCGCCATCGGCGGCTCGGCTTCGGTGTGGTACAGCGCCGAGTCGGGCGCCGCGCCGTAGTAGGTGTGGCGCCCGACGAAGATCGCCTGCTTAACCCCATAGGTGTTGCAGTGGTCGAACACCGCCCGGGTCCCGCCCAGGTTGATGCGGAACCGGTCCTCACTGCGGTGGGTGAGGTGGGTGACCGTCGCCATGTGGACCATGGCGTCGGGTCGCTGGGTGCGAAACACGTCCTCGGCAGGGCGCTTGCGGATGTCGTGCTGGAACACCCGAACCCCCTCGGGCGGGTGATACCAGGGCCTGCGGTCGATGCCGATCACCTCGTGGCCGTGGTCGAGCAGTCGCTGCGTCACGAGGCGACCGATGTTGCCTGCAATCCCAGTGATGAGAACCTTCATCCGAAGTCGATCTCCTCGGGGGACAGGCGGCCCTCCCGGACGGAACGACCCTGCGACAGCAGGGACGCGATGCGGTCTTTGACCGTGTTGACGTGCCCCGCGATGACATCGTCGGAATCGGACGGACTCCCGCTGAGCTCGATGGGCTCTCCGTACAGCAGCTGCAGAGAGACGGGCAGGGGAAGCGGAGCGAGGTAGGGCGTGACCGGCAAGTACGGGATACCGAGCAGCTTGCCGGGCTTGTACAGGTTGGTGATGGTGGGAATGGCCTCGCCACCGCCGACGAAGGCGAAGGGAACGATGGGCGTGCCGGTCTGGAGGGCCAGCCGCACGAACCCGGTCCCGAACCCGACCAACGAGTCGCGCTCGCGGTAGAGCTTGGCGGTGCCGCGGGCCCCCTCGGGGAACACCATCAGCAGACGATCATCTTCGAGGAGGCGGATGCAGTGCTCGGGTAGGCCCGTGAGCTGCCCGATCCGGCTGGTGAACCACGCCAGGAATGGCACCCGCTGGATGAACTTCTCGGCCATGCCTTGGGCCAGGCGCGGCGGATCGAGATCGAAGAACGCCGAAGCGATGACCATCACCGCGTCGAGGGCCACGCCGCCCGAGTGGTTGCCGACCAGCATGCCGCGACCGCGGGCGGGCACGTTGTGTTGGCCGAACACCGACACGTCGAAGTACCGCCGATAGAACCACCCGATGAGCGTGTACAGCTTGGCGAGCTCGCGCTTGTCGACCCCGAACGGATCGACTCCATGCCGGTTGAACGGAAGCTCGATCGCATCGACGCGGGCGGCGATGTCGGGATCGGTGGGGAGCGGGATCAGACTGGCCGGAATCATCCGCGGAGTCACCATCGCCCATCCGGCGGGGCGAACGCAAGCGATGGCGCGACACGGCCGGAAGGACGGCCGTCGCGGTGGTCAGGCCGCCCCGTGGGTGCGGGGGCATCCGCGGAACGACTCCGCGCGCCAGGCTCAGGGCCACGGTTTTGGTTTTCCTCGGACTGAGAATCCGGCTAAGAACGACCCCATGCGAGCAACGGTTGTTTCTGGGCTGATCCTTGCGGTGGCAGCGAGTGCAGCGTGCGGCGCGTTGCGACAGAACCTGCGCGACCAATTCGTGTCGTACCGCGGTGCATGGTTCTGCGAGGAGTCCGGGTGCAACACCCGCGACGTCACGCAGTCCAAGCGCGGCAGCAACCAAGGCGAGCTGCAGGTCAGCGAAGTGAAGATGCAGCCGCACGTCGGCTTGGTGTTCTACCCGGGCACCCCGCCGGTGGGGATGACGGCGACCGTTCGCGACTGCAAGGGCAAGTCCAAGGACATTCCCAAAGACAAGGTGCAGCCGCCGGGGCGCCATCGGATCTCGGCGGAGTCGGACAGCTGGGTGATCTGGCTCGATGACAAGCTCGTCGCCGATCTCGAGGTGGGAAGCGGCAAGTGCTCGGTGCTCACGGTGGGAATCCATGCCACGTGGGACGACGACAGCGTCTACGACGCCCAAGGCGGCGTGTCCGTGAAGGGCTGAGCGGGCAGCGGTGGTCTCGGTGCCGTCGATCGTCGATGGCACCCGCGGTGATGGCACAGGCGGCCCCTCGTTGGCTGCGGCGTAGAAAATCCGAATCGTTCGCAATCCGTTGGTGCGTGGCTCGGACTTCGTCCATGAGGCGTCGCCCACGGCGACTCGACCCCGGGGTCGACCGTCAGTCCGGCGTGGCCTGCTCGTATCCACGGTTGTCCGCTTCGAATCGCTGCACCATGAGCCGCACAAGGACCAATGCACGCCCCGTGATCGTCGTGGGCGCAGGACTCACGGGGCTGATGCTGGCGAGCTACCTCGGCCCGCGGGGTCACGCCGTCCGAATCTATGAGTCTCGTCCCCGGGCCTTGCTGTTGTCGACTCCGAAAGACCGAAGCCGCGCGATGAGCATGGATCTGTCCGCTCGCGGACTCCGGGCGCTGTCGGACATCGGCCTGCTGACCAAGCTTCGCGCGTAACTGCGACCCATGCGTGGCCGTCGTCATCATCAGCCCGATGGGACCCAGCTTCGCTATGCGTATGGCCCGGAGCCCCAGACGTCGATCTGCACCATCGAGCGATCAACGCTGCACCGACGGCTGCTGGAGCACGTGCTGCGGCTGTCGAACGTCGAGATTCGCTTCGAGCACCGCTGCCTTCACGTGGAGCGGACGGGGGCGGAGATCCACTTCCAGGGCCCCGCAGGCCCCGTTGTCGTTCCGTCTGGGGGGCACCTGGTCACGGGCTGCGATGGCGTCTGGTCCCGGGTACGGGCCGCGGTGCAGGCGAGCACGGGCGTGCCGTTTTCCGTCACCACCCATTCCCACCGATACAAGGCGCTGACGATGAACGACGAGGCGACCCGGAGCCTCGACCGCGAGGCGATGCACGTGTGGACCCATGGTCGTCAGATGGTGGTCGCCCAGCCTCGCTGGGACGGGGGGTTCTCGGCTGCACTCCTCGCGCCCCCGCAGGCGTTCGCCCGACTCAGCTCGCCGACGGCGATACGCGGGTTCTTCGAACGCTGCCTTCCCACGCTGTCACCGCTGCTCGCCCGGGCCACCGAGGACTTGATGGCGCACCGGGTCGGCAGGCTGACGACGGTCTCCGGTCGGCGTTGGCACTCGGGCAATCTCCTGGTGATCGGGGATGCGGCGCACGGGATGGTGCCGTTGTTCGGGCAGGGGATGAACGCATCGTTCGAGGACGCGCGCCTGCTCGCCGACCAGATGGGGGGGGCCCAGGGCGATTGGCGACGAGCCGTGCCGAGGTTCACGGCGTCCCGCGTGGCCGACGGCCGAGCCATCGCGAGGATGTCCCACGACAACTACCCCGAACTCGCGGGAGGCGACGCCGTGCAGCCCGGCCTGCAAGCGTGGCGGGCACTCGAGCAACAGATGATGCTGCGCCACCGTGACGTCCCCGTGTCGTTCCACAACTTGGTCTGCTTCTCCCACACGCCCTACCGCAAGGCCCTGCGCTGCAAGGCGAGGCAGGTGGCGATGTTCGGCCGACTCCTTCGAGGCAAGCGCGATGTGTCCGACCTCGACGGGTCTACGGTGGACGCGGAGTTGAGGGCACATCGATCGTTCGTCGACCGCGTGGCTCGGGGGGCAGCATGACCGGCGCGCTCGACTGGCTGTGGGGTCCGTGCGCTCCGAGTGCGGCGGCCGTGCAGCAGCGCACCGTCACCCGGCGGGGGCGGACGCTGCGGATGGATGTCATCGATGTGCTGCGGGCCGATCCCGAGCTCCACCTGCGTGTTCGCGCGCAGATGCTCGAGATTCAGTCGAGCACGTTTGCCACCGCTCGCCACGCGGGCGCCGACGAGGCCAGCGGCGCGGCGCGGCTCGCCAGCTACGTCGAGGACGCGCTCGATACCACCACGCACGGCTGGTTCAACACGGCGGTGATGTTCTTCGACGGCGACCGCCCGGTGGGCTGCGTGCACGCGTTCGTGGGCCTGGTGAACGTGGCTGGGCGTCGGGTCGAGATCATCCACACCTCGTCGAACGTGCTGCCCCAGTTCCAGTGCCTCGGCCTGACGGTGGTGGGCTTCACCCGGGCTGCGCTGCTGTACGCCCGTCGGCATCTGTTCGCGCCCCATCCCCGGTTCAACCTGCAGCTCAACATGTCGCCGGTCACCTACTACTTCACACATCGGCGGGCCCGCTGCGTGTATCCGAGCCACCGCAACAACGCGCCGGAGTCGATGCGGGCTCTGTACCGCGAGCTGTGCCCGGCCACGCCGCACGGGACGGCGGTGGAGGAGCGAGTGGGGTCCCGGCTCGAGGGGCGGACCCGCGAGTGGATCACCACGTCCACCGACCCCGCGATCAGGTTCTACCTCCGACACAATCCTCGCTTCGAGGAGGGCTTTGGGCTCCCGGTGCTGGTGCGGCTCGAGACGGCCGACTTCGTTCACGCCCTCTGGACCTCGGCAAGACTCGCGTTGACCAAGCTCCGGTCATCGCGATCTCGGCACTCACGAACCGACGCTCACGCGAGCGTCGTCCTTCCCACCCAAGGCGCCTCGCATGGACACCCCAGCTGTACCCGTCGTTAGTCCGTCACCTTCACGCGTCGGGCCCCACCCGATGCCCGACTTGCTCGATGCCACGCGGATCGTGGCCGAGTCCATCGCGGGGCTGCTGGGCCCCGAGGCATCGGCGACCCCAGGGATGTTCTCGCTTCCCGGGCAGCCGGGGTTGTCCGAGCGCACCGTGGACGAGATCGATCGTCAGGTGGTGCAGCCGGTCCGGATGATCGCAGGGCGAGGAGGGAAGGGATGGCGGGCATCGGTCATGCTGGCCGCGTGCGACGCAATGGGCGGGGACTCGGAGGTCCTGCACCCGTGGGTCGGGGTGTTCGAGCTGCTGCACGTGGGCTCGCTCATCGTCGATGACGTCCAAGATGGCTCGACGCTGCGTCGCGGAGGCCCGTGCTGCCACGAGGTCTACGACGAGGCGGTGGCGATCAACGCGGGGACGTCGGCCTACTTCCTGGTCGACCGCATGGTCGATGGTCTCGATGTCTCACCGCAGGCGAAGCTGGCGATCTATCGCGTGTTCTTTCGCTGCGTCCGAGCCGCCCACGCGGGTCAGGGGATGGATCTGGCGGGGCTGCTGCCCGAGGCTACGCGGGCCGTCGCACGAGGAACCACCGCGTCCCTGCTCGACAGCGTCGTGGCGATCCACCAGCTCAAGACGGGATATCCGGTGGTGCTGTGCATGCTCGTCGGGGCGATCGTGGCCGGGGCCGACGTGCAGCGTCGAGGGGTGCTGACCCGCTACGGGCTGGCGATGGGCGTGGCGTTCCAGATCGGTGACGACATCTTGAACCTGACGGGCTTTGCCTCGGGGCTCAAGACGCTCGGCGAGGACATCGCCGCGGGCAAGATCACCTTTCCGATCGCCATGGCCCTGCACCATCTCGACGCCGAAGGACGCGACGACTTGTTGACGAGGATGCGTGCCCGACAGGACACCCAAGAAAACCGCGAGGCCGTGCAGGCGCTGTTGGTCCGCTCCGATGCGATCGCCCGGTCGCAGCGGTTCGCGACCCGCCTGCTCGAAGACGCCTGGGCGCCGCTGGCCCAGCTGCTACCGCGGTCTGCTGCGCGGGACCGCCTCGAGAGCTACGGCCCGCTGTTTCTTCATCGGCACTACTAGCCTCGACTAGCGGGAACGAGGCCCGTGGCGGCCGGGGGGAGCGTGCCGCACCGTACAAATCGCGCGATCTTGGGGCTTTGGCTGCGGATCGGGAACGTCGACGGCGGGACGATGTCATGCTCGTGGTGATGGATCTGCCTGCCATGCGGCTGTCGATCGTTCGGGTACTGCGCGGTAGCCTGCTCACGCTGGTCGTCGGAAGCAGCTTCGCCGTGGGGGGCTGCACGCGCGCAGGTCCGGGTACGCGAGCGCCCGACCAGGGCCAAAGCGTCGAGTCCGTGGCGGCCGAGGGGTTCGCACGTGGCGCGACGGACGGGCAAGCCCCCGCCGACGAAGATCCCGAGGCCGTGCTCGCTCAGGCCGAGGCCGCGCTGTCGTCGGACGAATCGGCGCGGGCGGTGGCGCTGTTCGGTCGGGTGCTCGCCCTGTCGCTGCCCCCCGAGCGTGCCGCGTCGGCATGGATCGGGCTGGCGCAGGCGCACGAGAAGCTGCGCGACTGCGTCGCTGCGATTGGGGCCTACCAGACGTATCTCGAGCGGTTTCCCCGGGGGGAGCATGCGGTGGCCGCTGCCGCGCGGCGAGGCGCCTGCGAGGCCGAGCTCGAAAATTGGGAGGGCTCCGCCGCGACCTTCGGTGCGATCGCAGCCCTGCCCGATCAGCTTCCCAGCGTGCAGGTCGAAGCGATGGCACGGCAGGGGTACGCGCTGTTCATGCTCGATCGCTTCGAGCAGGCGGATGCGGTCTTGGCCGAAGCCGACGCCATCCACGACCGCGCCGTCGAGCAGCAGACCGAGCGCTTCAGCAACTTCTACTTCGTCGGCATGACGCGGTTTTACCGAGCTGCGATCCTCCACCGTCGGTTCCGCGACGTGGAGATCCGGCTACCCGAGAAGGTGATGGAGCAGTCGTTCCAGGCCAAGCTCGCGCTGCTGGTCGAGGCGCAGCAGGCCTACAACCACACCGTCGAGGCCAAGCACATGTACTGGGTCTCCGCGGCGGGGTTCCAGCTGGGGCAGCTGTTCTCCGAGCTGTACGACGCGCTGATGTACGCACCGGTCCCCGAGTGGCTCGACGAGCGCCAGCGTCAGGTCTATTACGCCGAGCTCGAAAAGCAGCTGCGACCGGTGGTCACCAAGGCGATCTGGGTGTTCGAGAAGAACCTCGAGACGGCGCGACGGCTCGGCTACGACAGCGCCTTCATCGAGCGGACCGAGGCCAAGCTCGGGCACCTCCAGGCGATCTTGTTGTCGGACGAGGCGATGCTGGGGCGGCCGGGTCAGCGCCTCGCACGCGAGACCGATGGGGACGCCCAAGGCCCAGGGAGCGACGCGTCGATCTCTGCGTCAGATCGCAAATTGTTCGTGCCCCGTCCGACCCCGCTGTGACCTGACCGTCACGCGGGACGCAGTCGTCGCCGAGCGGTTGACATCGCCCCGTGGCCGACGCTATACACCGCGCCCCGAACGCCCAGCTGGGTTTCCAACACCTAGCGGGGTCAGCGCAAACTCCGGTCGACGAACGACCCTTCCTTACTTAGTCTTCAGGAGGCCAACCTCATCCCCGCGCTGGCGTAGCTCAACGGTAGAGCACCTGATTTGTAATCAGGGGGTTGCGGGTTCAAATCCCATCGCCAGCTCCACCTTTGGTCTGCCGCTTCGATCTTCCGAGCCGAGTCAATCACAGCAAACCACGGCTCTTCGTGGATGGGTGCCCGAGATGGCCAAAGGGA
>JAHZJA010000526.1 GCA_022601155.1 Deltaproteobacteria bacterium
GATCGCTTCCCTACGGGGTGAACGGAGCCGGCAGCGGGAACGTGCCGCACTCACCGTGGAGCGTGACGTCGACGGGGGAGGATCGCTTCCCTACGGGGTGAACGGAGCCGGCAGCGGGAACGTGCCGCACTCGCCGTGGGGCGTGACGTCGACGGGGGAGGATCGCTTCCCCACGGGGTGAACGGAGCCGGCAGCGGAAACGTGCCGCAAACTCGCCGTGGGGCGTGACGTCGACGGCGAGGATCGCTTCCCTACGGGGTGAACGGAGCCGGCAGCGGGAACGTACCCCACTCACCGTGGAGCGTGACGTCGACGGCGAGGATCGCTCCTCTACGGGGTGAACGGATCCGGCAGCTGGAACGTGCCCCACTCACCGTGGAGCGTGACGTCGACGGGGGAGGACCGCTCCTCTACGGGGTGAACGGATCCGGCAGCTGGAACGTGCCGCACTCACCGTAGGGCGTGAGGTCGACGGGCAGGCCGGTGGCGCTCGCGTCGAGCAAGCTGCCTCCCCACCCGATCATCAGGTTGTCGCGCGACGCCAGGTAGCCCGGCTTGGGCTCGGGCTCGAGGCTGGTCGCCAACAGGAGGTTGCCAAAGCCGACCCCCGCCTCGGCCGCCTCGATGTCGTCGAGGATGTCGTCCATGTTCATCGCCTCGGACGGCGGCAAGCCGTCGTTGGTGTAGTAGACGTCCAAGCTCGTCGGATCGAAGAGGTTGGTCGGCGCGCCGCCAGCAAAGACCCCACCGTTGCCCACCGCGTCGAGGATTTGATCGTAGTCGAACTGGAACAGCACGAACTTCTCGTTCCACGGTGTGGAGTAGAAGGTGGGCGAGCAGACCATCTGCACCACGGGCAGATCGAGCGGGATGGCGTCGGGCGGCGGTGGAGCAGCCAGATCGAACTCGTTACCCAGCAGCTCGCCCGTGGTGCCGTCGTAGTAGAACGTGGACTCCCGGGTGAGGTACCGACCGGCAAACCACATCTGCCAGGCACCGTCCTCGACGCACAGAGGATACTGGTTGTGCGATGTGGAGGGGTCGTAGTCGTAGCAGTAGTCCAGCTCGTGCGGCAGCCCATCGAAGTACGCGAAGAGCAAGACCTTGTTCAGATCGCGATTGTAGTAGACCCACGCCCTCGCGGACCCATTGCACATGCTCGGCTCGCGAATATGGGTCTCGCGGCCGCCGATGAAGCCGAAGCCTAGATCGATCGACAACAGGCCGGTACGGTTGCCGCCATCGTGGGCTGCGGGCTCTCCCAGCGGCGCGAGCATTGCATCGATGGCGCCGACCGCCACGACAGAAGCCTCGTCACGGTCGACCTCGGTGGCCAGCTCCTCGACCTGCTCGATCACATCCACCACCACAGCTTGCCCGTCCTCTGTGGGTTGTTCGGTCGCACACGCGGCCGTGAGTGCGCCAAGGCTGGCGATGGACAGTCGATTCACGATTTTCATGGTGCACTCCAGATCCTGCAAGGGTTTGGCCAAGCGACGAGGGCCGACAGGACGAACGGATCGCGCGGGGCACAACGACGACCGTGTCTGCCCGGCACCGTCGCAGCGACGACCCGAGGATCGATCGAAAGACGCGACGCCTGGGCGTTACCGAGGCCCCCGCTCGTCGAGCGCTGCTTGCGACGCCATCTCGACCTCGCGCCGCTGCCGATCGAAGATGCCCACGGATACGCGTGGACCTCCCCGCCGTCGCTCATCCGGACTCGACCCCCGCGTCTCACGAGCACATCCCGTCGGGAGACCTGCGGCGGCGAGCTGGCTCTCACACACCTCCTATCGACCACCGCTGGCCAGCGTTGCGCGGCGGGGTGAAATTTTCGTGGGGAGTCGTCGTGCACCGAAGCCCCCGCGGTATCACCACGAGACGCAGTGCCCGCCGCCATCCGAAGACGGCTCCGCGGACACCGGTCGAATGATGCGATGGCTCGGGGCACCACAGCGCGATGACATGCCAGCCCGAGCGAGGCGTGGCAGGGCTACAGGTGCTCGCTGTCCACGTCGAACGTCGAGGCCTGATACCACCGACTCCACGGGACCACCGCGCTCTGCAGCGACGCGGGCGGACTCTGCAGCGCGGCCTTGTTGGCACCCAAGCACGTCAGAGCCAGGTAGGGGTCGAATCGGCGCCCGTATCGAATGATGTCGGTGGGGTCCACGGAATTGAGGCCGTTGGGCTCGAGGCAATGCTCCTGCATCAGCGCCAAGACCTCGTCGGACGTGGCATTGTTGGAGATGTCGTTGCCACTATGGAACTCATTGAGCGCGTCGACCCGGCTGGCGTGGAAGATGATCTCGTAGTGGACATGGGGATTGGTCCCGGCCGCATTGCCGGTACTGCCCAGTCTCCCGACTCGCGTGTCCTTGGACACGTTGTGAAATCCACCGAACCCAACTTCACGACTGTCGAGATGGGCATACAGCATGGAGGCCCACACCTCCTGTCCTGCGATGGAGACCGGGCAGACCAGCTGCACCCAATTGCCAAACGATCCGCTGGATCCCGACAACGCCTCCCCGGAGCACGGAGCGTAGATCGGCTCCCCCGGGCTGCCCAGGATGTCGAGGCCGTTGTGCAGGCGGCCTCCACCGCGCGGGGCCTGAAAGTAGCCCTCGCCGAGGCCGTCGCTTCGAAGACCCACGTCGGTGTCGAGGATGTACGTCCAGTCCGACAACGCTCCGCCCGGGTTCGACGGCGGGGTGGGCTCGCTGGGAGGAGTCGGCGGAGCACCACCGCCGGAGACCGTGTACCCCAAGGTACCCGCATACTGCACCCAGACCTGCCAGAACAGGTAGTTGCCGAACGGGGCCGCGTTGCCCCCTGCGTTCTTGTCACCGACCCATGGTGTGTACGTGTACAGCACGGCCGTCGCGGCGTTGGCCGGGGTGATGCTCACCGGGTCGAGCGTGCTCTTGGCCTTGCCAACCGACCACCCCGATACCGTAGATTGCCCCGCGCCTAGGTCATCGAGATACGAGCGCGTCAGCTCGCCCGCGCAGTCGATCTGGTTGGCGAACCCCGAGAACTGAGGCGCGCAGCCGCTACCGTCGGGGCATCCACAGCCGAACGCCTCGTCCATTGCGACCTGTGAGCAGGTGCCCAGCTGGCCTACGAGCGAGGACTCCTTTTGGAGGTGGGTGAGCAAGAACAGCGGGTTGAGCTGGTACTGGGTCGCCGCCTGACGGATGAGGTCCCCTGCACTGCGGCCACCGAAGCTCTCCTTGGCCAGGCACGAAGGCTGGCCGTCCTCGTAGGGATCAGCCAAGAATGCGTCGATCTCGGCCGCGGAGAACACCGAGCTATCGAGCATGGCCGCGTCGGCAATCAACCGGTTGGGATCAAAGGACGATCCGGCACCACCGTTGGCATCATCGGCCTTGCCGCCGTCGCCGGGTTGTTCGGTCACGTCGGGTGTGGGCTCCGTGCTCCCACCGGATGGGTCGCAGGCACCGACGCAGCCGGCCATCGCCAGTAGTGCAGTTGCGATTTGGATGCGAAGAAGCGAACTCGAGGGAACCCCCTCCAGTGGTCGTCGAGTACTGGTCATGTCGAATGTAGTGTTGCGTTTCGCATTCGATCGGTTGTTGGAGGTCGATGTCGATCCGACCGACTCTGGGGAAGATTTCGATCTTGGAGCATCAACCGACCGAGCCATCAACGCAACGAGTAGGACATGTCAGCACAAGCGATGATGCGAGGGTGGCCGCGGCTGCTCGTGACGATGGCCCTGTCCATGTCCGGGTTGGGGTGCGACCAGGACGAGGGGTCCAACCCGTTCGAGGGCAACACGGCAGCCCCGGCCTCGGCATCCGCCACCCAGGGCCCGGCCGATGACGACGCACGGGACGACGACGACGGCTCGATGGGCACGACCTCGGGTACCGACGACGGCTCGAGCGCTCCCGGTGACAGCACGGGCGGCAGTGACCCCACCCCCATGACCACGTCGGGCAGCTCTGACGATGGGATGGACGATCCGCCGTCCGAGACCGACGACGGGGCCGATGTCTGTGCGCCCGACCCCGCCGACGGTGACTGCAACATGTGTACGAAGGCGCAGTGCTGCGACGAGCTGTCGGCCTGCGACAGCGACATGACGTGCAGCTGCATCATCGACTGCGTAGACGACGGAGGCGACCCCAACGGCTGCCAGACGACCTGTGGAAACTCGCCGCTGTTCGACGGTCTGACCGGCTGCGTGATCGGAGCCTGCCTGCTGCAGTGCATCTGAATACCGCACCGACGAGACC
>JAHZJA010000527.1 GCA_022601155.1 Deltaproteobacteria bacterium
ATGCTGTCGAGCTCCTCGGCGGGCACCCGCAGGCGATCGAGCAGCCACCGACGTGTGCGCACCAGCAGCCGCCGCCGCAGGTCGGCGAGCCAGCGCTTGGCGGTCGCTTTGTGGACCCCGTGGCGCGCGGCGATGCTCGACGAGCGCTCGCCAGCGAGCAGCGCTCGCAGCAGGGCGCGGTCACGGGCGTCGAGTGTTGCCACCGCGGCCTGCAGCGCGTGCTCGAAGTGCTCCGCGTAATGGGCCTTGAGTGCATCGAGCTCGGGATCCGCATCGACTCCCAGCACCGTGTCGGCGATCGAGTCGGTCGACAGCACCACTTGCCGCTGTTGCTGTTGGCCCAGGCGACGGCACACCACACGGACCCAGCTCCGCAGCGAGCTTTGGCCCGCGAACGAGGCGATGCGTGCGGCCCGGCCCGGCGTCGCAACCAGGATGTGCACGAGGCCGTGCTGGACTCCGTCCTCGGGGCCGAGCGTCGCCCGCAGGATCGGCTGGTGCTGCTGCACGAAGCACGCGAGCGCCGTGGGCTCGCCGCGGCCACAGCTCCATGCCAGGATTAGATCGGCGGCGCGCTCGGGAGGGCGTGGCGTGTCCAGCCATCCGCGGCGTGTGAGATCGGCGAGCAGCGCTTCGGTGGGGATCCGCAGCGCGGGCCAGCGGTGTCGCGCGAGCGTGAGACCGTGCGACAACCAGGGCGGAGCCGATGCATCGGTCTCGAGGCAACGTGCATCGGTCGAACTTGCGGCGGAGGCTTGCGCACCGGACATGGCGAGCTGCCGGATGGACTCGCCCCTGAAGGCGAGAGTTTCATTGCAAACGAACGAAACGTCCCAAAGCTCAACCTCGGCTCGAGTCCTGCTGGGCGGCCGGTCGTTACCGAGCGGAAGGGCGCGGGCGGTCGGGCGCGGGTGGTCGAGTTGACAGTCGAACGCAACGTCTCGCGACGCCGCGAGGGTGTCTCGGCGATGCGCATCCTCGACCGATCCTCTCAAGTCCCCGCGCCGACGATGGCGAGCGCGGCGAGCAGCGGCACACAGAAGGCGTAGAGCCGACGCTCGGTGCGAAGCTGCGCAGGACAGGTCCACACCCCCAGCACGCACAGCGTGGCGATGAACACGAGCTCGTGCCGCACGACCGCCAAACCACACGCGAACAACAGCATGCTGGCGTGGGTCACCCGATGTCGCGGCGCGAGGGCGAACGCCAGCCCCACCCACAGCTCGCCGAGGATCACTCCGAATGCACCGAGCTTGCCCAGCGTGACCAGCGGGATGCCGCCAAACGGCGACTCGAGCGGCGCGTAGCCGGTCGTGGGCGGCCCGCTGAGCAGCGTCCGCATCACCTCGCCGTTGGCGGCCACGATCTCGGTGCAGCGATCGCAGTAGCCCCACACCGTCTCTGCGAGCTGTCCATGGGCCAGCATGTGCGACAGCTGAACGCCGGTGACGTAGTTTGGCGAGGTGAGCTTGTGGACCACGGCAAAGCCCATGATAGCGGCCACGAACCACCGTCCGTTGTGGGCCAGCAGGGTTGCGACCCGGGAGCGGCCCGCCCCGAGGCTCACCGCTCCCGCGGCCGCGATGTACGTCAGCACGTAGTGATGATTGGCGACGCCATAGGGGTTGCGTGCCACGTCGACCACGAATGCAGCGGTGACCAGGCCCCACGCCCACCACGATCGGAGCAGACGCTGCCGGGCGAGCACCGCGGCGAACCCCACGAAGATCACCAGCGTGCGCGCGGGGCCGTGGCTGGTGCCGGAGTGAATGGCATAGGTCACCAGGGTCATCGCGGCGAGGACCAGGCCGTTGGCCGCGACATCGTCGTCGGTCTCGGGCTCGTCGGTCAGCAGCATGTCGTTCATGGCAGCTTCACCTCCATCGCCAGCCGACGCCCGAAGCGGGAGCGCTCCACGTCCATGTCGAACTCCCACAGCTGGATCCGGGCGCCGCGGAGGTCGAAGGCGCTGCGGTGTGTCGCCAACTCCTCCAGGCACGCACGGTGGGCGAAACGGCCGCAGCGGCGGGCCGCCGCTCGCATGCGCGTACGGGCACGGCGGGTCGATGCATCGACGGCGTGGTCGGCCTCGGGGGGGGTGGCGGTGGCCAGCCACACCTGGCGCTGGTGGACGTGAAAGTCGGAGTACATCCCGAAGCCGCCACCCTTCCATCGGGTCAGCCCGTGGGTGTGCACGAGCACGAGCTGGTGCAGCGCGACGAGGACGAGCACGGAGATGACTACGTTGCGCCGCAGCCAGCCGGGCCGCGCATCGTGATCGCATGGGTCGTCAGGGGGCGTGGGCATGTGTGGAGCCGTGGGAGTGGGTGGCCGCCGGGGGGGCAGCCTCGGGATCGGGTGTGGCGGGCGACCGGGCGGCACCCGGGCCGTGCGCCGCGGGGGGCGGAGTCGGGCGGGTTCGTGGGGCGAGCCGGAGGTAGCGCTCGAGTGTGATCGTGGGGACGTCGGCCGTCGCGTGTGCGGCCGGCCGGGCGTAGATGATGCGCACGCCGATGGCGAGGCCAGCGAGGAGCGTCAGCCCGATGGCGAGGCGTAGGCGTTGGGTCTCGACGGTGGGGTTCATGGGCAAAGTGTTCGTCGGCGCCCCCGCGAGTCGAGCGGCAGATCGTGGGGGCCCGGCTCGCGGGGGCGCAGCGCAAGGGGTTGGTCGAAGCACGCCAGAGCGGCGAGGGCAGCGGGACAACCCCACTGCACGGTGCCCCCGGGTCCGGGTCGGGTTGTGATCACGCCGCGGCGGGCGAGGGTGTCGAGTACGGCCTCCAGCCGCCGCACGCTGCAGCCGAGACGATGGGCCGTCGGTCGCAGCACGCTCACCGGTCGGGCGAGTAGCTCGTCGCGCACTAGCGCCGCGAGCGGGTCATGGGTGTCGGCGAGCAGCTGCCCGGCCAGCTCGCCGAATGCATCGACCAGCGCCGCCAGCCGGGCGAGCGCCGACGCCATCAGGTCGAGCCACAAAGAGAGCCACGGTTGCAGCTCCCCCTGCTGGTAGCCCGACAGCGCGTCGGCGTGGGCCTGTGCGTGCACTCCGGTGAATGCGGCCCCGACCGCGGGCGAGACCACTGAAGCCCCCCCGCGTTGCAGCACTACGTGCGCCAGGGCTCGAGACGTTCGCCCGTTGCCATCGAGGAACGGGTGGATCGACGTCAGTGCGGCGTAGACCAGTCCCGCCCGCAGCGTCGCGGGCAGTGCGTCGTCCTCGATCCCCGGCCAGAGCCGCGTGAGCAGCTCGGCGACGGCGGCGGCTGGCGGTGGGAGATAGCGGCAGTCATCCAGACCGGTGCCTCCGATCCACACCGGTCCCGCGCGCAGTCCACCCGCGCGCGGGTGCCCGAGCATCACTGCATGGTGCATCCGCAGCAGTGAAGCCACGCCCCTCCACCGAGTCCCAGCGCCCCGCGCCACCGCGTCGTGCAAGGCCCCGACGCGGAGCACGACCGCGGTGGCGGCGGGGTCTGGATCGACGCAGGTCCGTCGCCTCGCTTGCGCCACGGCCAGCCGGGCTCGGCTCACCCGGGACAGCCCTCGCACGCTGGCGCCTCCCGCCTCGTACCGCAGCACGTGCCAGCCCAGCGCTGGCCGAGCGCGAAGCTGTAACTCTCGCAGCATGGTGTCGAGGTGTGCCGCCCGACGCCGATGGTCGAGACCCACGCTGCCCCACGGCGGGACGACGTAGGGCCGCAACGACACCCTGACGGGCGGGCTCGGGCTCGAGTGCGCGGCGTGGACCATCGGCGACTAGCGGCAGGGAGACATCCCAGGATCCCAGCAGCGGCCGCCGGTACCCGCCTGCTCGGTGCCACAGCAGGCGTTGGCCTCGTTGTCGACCTGGAACTCACCCAGGCCAAGCACGTCCATGTGCCCGCCCAATCCGTCGCCGGGTTCGTGCCATGTGCTGTATTTCACCCCGCCGTTGGTCGACCCAGGCGCGTCACCGAGGTTGGCGTTCGCGATCCCCACCCACTGGCCGCCGCACTTGAGGCTGCCGCTGTCGACCCACTTCACGAACGGTGGGTTGCCGGACGAGACCCCACCGAAGTAGGCCCAGCGATCCGGCGACCAGTGTCGGGAGCCCGACTGCGCGCTGGCGTAGCAGCCCCCGTTGCCGGTGTCACAGGTCGGGAAGCTGGGGTCGTTGCAGTCGGCGTTGGTCTCGCAGCCGCAAAGCTCGCCCGTGGTCGAGGTGCCCGTGGTGGTGGTCGAGGTCCCACCGTCGTCACCGCCCCCGCCCTGATCGCCGGTGTCGCCGAGCAGATCGACGGGGTTGTCGACGTAGGGGTCGGCCCATGGATCGGTCCATATGTCGCCGCCGGGGTCGGCCCATGGATCGGTGTACGGGTCGCCGAACTCGAGGTCCCAGAAATCATAGGGATCGTCGTAGAACGAGGTGTCGAAGGCCGACGCCTCGGCCCGGTGGGCGCCGTAGACGCTGAGCGTCAGGCCGGTGAGGATGAAGAGTTTGAGCAGGGTTACGCGGTGCATCTGTGATTCCGTGCGCGGGTGGGCCGTTCCGTCGGGGAGAGGCGGTGTTCACCTTCATGGAGGGGGGGCGAGCCGAAAGGGCGCACGATTTGTTCGAGGGTAGGGATCTTTGGCCGGCGGCCCAGCGTGGCTCTATTCGGTAGGCACGCGGTCGCCGGTGCCTACGCCCTATCCGGACCGAGTGGACGACGAAACCGGTTGACGCCGACCCGGCCGCCGGGCGAACAAGGATGGGTGACCGACGCCGTGGACCAGCCCAGCCCGAAGAGCTCGCCCGCCGACGCGCGAGTCGCGAGCGCGACACCCAGGAGCTGACGGTGCAGGAGCGCGAGTCGTTGCGTGCCCAGCACTGGATGCGGTGCCCCAAGTGCGGCGTGCAGCTCGACGAGATCACCTTTCGCGGGGTGAAGGTGGACAAGTGCTTTGGCTGGAGGGTAGGGCAAGTACCCGGCCCGTCATGCTGACGTCGAACCCTGCTCGAGGCACGTCGTGTCCGCAGCAGTCGTGTCGTAGGTTGACGTAGCGATGTTTGTCGGCCGAAGGGAGAGCCCCCGTGGCGGGCCTGGATTGATCCCTCGATTCAGCTGACACATTTGGTGCGCTGGGATGGTGCCGAGGGGGAAGACGACGGTGCTCGTGCGCTCGCCTCTGAGTCGGACGACGTCGTCCTGTCCCTCTTTCCAGTCGAGGCGAACATGCGTGATTCCACGGGGTTGAGAGGGACTCGTGTTGGCCAGCTCGGACCCGACACCGGGGTTCTGGGACGCCGAGGAGGATGGTCAGGCGGCCCGGGAGTAGAACTTCAACACACCGCCCAAGCGCTCGGTACACAGGATAGGCCCGACACCGTTGGCGGTGGCGACAGGCTCGAGCAGTCGGTTGCCCACTCCTTGGTGCGGCCGTTCAGTGTGATAGTGCGCGATATACTCCAGCAAGATCCGACGGAGGTGCCGTTCTCCGAGCGGGATGACCTTGGACAGGCACTCACGTCGGACCGAGCCCACGAAGCGTTCGGCAAACGCATTCAGATTCGGACTGCGAGCAGGCAGTCGGACAACCTTGACGCCTTCTTCGCCGAGCATCTGGCGAACACCCTTGGTGAATACCGGATCTCGATCGAGGATGAGGTACTTGATGCCGAGGAGGAAACCGTCGAACGCGTCGGTCAAACCTCGAACGACGTTCTTCACCCACGCCTCATGCGGCTCGGCCCCGATACCGGCGATCTCGACCCGACGGGTCTTCAGGTCGATGGCAAAGAAGACGTGGCGCCGGCTGAGGCCTCGCAGCGTCAGCAGCTCGACGGTGAAGAAGTCGGCGGCACAGATGGCGCCCCATTGGGCCTTGAGGAAGGTGGACCATTGCTGGGGACGACCGGGGGAGCCGCCTCCACCTCGTACATTCGTTTGATGATGTCCAAGGGCTCTGCTGCTCGGACATCTTTGGCATCGAGGGCTTTGACCAAATACCTCCGCGCATGCATCCAGCACCCGACCAGCAGTAGTGGCCGATCCTTCGCGATCGACTCGTAGCCACCGTACCCGTCGACCTGCATCCAGCCGATCCTCGACCCCAAGAACTCGTCGGCGAGCTTCGCGGTCCAGTTCTCAGTGTAGCGAAACGACACGAAGGCCTGGTCCCCAACCAGAGCCCACAGGTGCCCGCGCTTGATGTTCTTCGAGGCCTTGCGATCGAGGACCTTCAGGTGCGTGTCGTCCACTTGCAACACATGGGACTGCATCGCGAGCGCGTGGATCCGCCGAGCCAGCGGCTCGAGCAAGAAGGCCGTCGCCGCGACCCAGTCCACCAAACGGTTTCGATGGAGCTCCACTCCATCCCGCGCAAATACCTTGCAGAGCCGTGCCAAGGGGCAATGGTCCACGAATTTCGCGAGCAGCACATGCGTCAGCAACCCAACGCCTGGCAGCCCTTTGTCGATGATCTTCAACGGCGCAGCTGCGGTGACGATGTCCCCGTTGCCGTTGGACCACGTCTCGCGGATGTACTCGATCACCTTGAAGCGCGCGGGCTCGTACTCCAACACCTCGGAGCGCTCCTCGCCGATCTTAGTCATCGAGTCATTGCCCTCGAGCTGCTCGGGTGTCGGTACGAGTCGAACTTGCTCCCGAGGAAGGGTGGCGGGCAGCGGCCGTCGTGCCCGCCGTCGTTCCTTGTTCGACTTCGGCTTTGGCGGCGGAGGCTCGCACGCCATCTCCTCTGTCGGCTCGGGCGCGGCTTCCCGTTGCTGTTCCTGGCGGAGTTCCCCCAGGAACAGCTTCAGCTGGTTGGGGTCGATGCGCTCGCTGCTTCGGCCGTACGTACGCTTGAGCTCCTCCGCCAATCGCAGGCTCACGGCTCGGTTGTCCGCCAGCGCGGTCTCCATCACCGAGCGCATCGTGTCGAGCAGTAGCTCCTTCTTGCCTTCGTCAAACAGGCGCCCCATCGTCTCGACGACGACGTCCAGGTCGGGCTCACTGGGTGCGGGCGGGGTCAACACCCTCCATTAGCCACAATCGATCGCGAAGTGCAAGAGCATCGTCACGGCGCGGCGACCCACTTGTCGACTCGCTCCCATCGCGGTCGTCTTCGGGCGTTGGACAGGTCGATGCCCTCAAGGAGCAACGCGAGCTCAGAGGCACCGAGTTCGACGACCCCGCGCTCTTTGGCGGCGGGCAAGACGAAGGTCCCACGTGCCAGCTGCTTGGCGATCAGGCAGTATCCACCGCCGTCCCAATAGATCGATTTCATCATCGTTCTCCTTCGGTTGAAGAAGACGAACAGATGGCCCGAGAGCGGGTCTTTGGCGACCACGGCCCGCGCGGCTACGGCCAACCCCGAGAACGACTTGCGCATATCGGTCGGGGCCACGGCCACGAATACCCGCATCGTCGGCGGGATGCTCAGCACCCCGAGCCCTCGATGGCCTCAAGCAACTTGGCCAACCTCGCGGTGTCGATGGAGGCAGGTACCATCACCGAGCGGCCATTGGCGAGCCACACCTCGAGCATCTGTGCAGGTACCGGTTGCGGTGCTGTCGTGTGCACCTCGACGAACGCGGGCGCTTGCTCCGGCTGGCTCCGCCCACGTCCGAGCCGTTTTCGCCACCACCACAGCCGTTGCGGATCGAGTCCGCGCTGCTTGGCGAACTGTCGATCCTCGAGTCCACTGTTCTCGGCATCTGACAGGACCTTCTCCGCGTCGGCCTCCGTCCATCGTTTCGCTGTCTTCTTTCCCATGCCGAGCAGGCTCGACCCGTTGCGTCGGTGCTGCCTACCCGTCGTTCACCGGGCACTTACGAGGCGAAGACCTGTCCACAGCGCTGAGCATGAAGGACGAGGGCACGGAGGCTCATGTGGCGGAGGCCGGGATCGAGGACGTGGCGCTTGATCTGCTGGACCTCGTCGGGAGCGAGCCTGGACGGGCGCTGCTTGGGGCAGGTGGAGTGGTCGTCGAGCTGGCAGTGAAGACGGCGACGTCGCCAAGCTTGGAGGCGGTTGGGCGACAGTCCAATGAGATGCAAGAGGCGTTGACGTGGAACGACGACGGAGGCGAGTTCGATGGTGCGTAGCAGGGTGGCCTTGTCTCGTCCCTCGGGGACTCGGTGGGCGCCGAGGTGGAACTTGAAGGTGCGAATGACGACCAGCAGAAGCGAGGCGATGGCGAAGTAGTAGGCAGCCTTGGCGCGAAGCGCCGCGAGCTCGATTTCGGGCGATGCGGTCCGGGCTCTCTTCTCGG
>JAHZJA010000528.1 GCA_022601155.1 Deltaproteobacteria bacterium
CCACGGCCAAGTCGTGGAGCTCGTAGACTTCGCCCTGTACCCATCCTGCGGCGTTGCCGAGTTCGAGCGCAGGGTAGTCACCCACCATGTAAAGGGATCCGCGAACGCGCGCGTCGCCCACGAACCTGGATGCGGCCTGCAGGGGCGTGTGCATCGGGTGGGCGGCCCGGCGCCGCAGTGTGCCGTAGACGAACAAGAACATCGGCCGACAGTCGGTTGTGCACGCAAACGGGAGCGTTCGTCGGGTGAAGAGCGTAGCCAGCTCGATGCGGGGTTCGCAAGCCGAGCGAGGAGGGGTGAAGGGCTGATAGAGTCGCAGCGGGTTCATGACCGAACCGTTCCCGACAGCCGATTCCCTCGTGCCGAACGACGACGTCGTGGAGGTCAGCGGAGAGATCGTGCGAGAGCAGACGGTGCGGGCGCGAGTACCCGTGCTCGACATCCCGACCGAGGGCACGGTGCGCAGCCCGATTCCCGTGGCGCCCGAGGCCGAGCCTACGGGGGATACGATCAAGTCGGCACGGCCTTCACAGCCGCCGCTGGAAGACGTGGTCGCGGCGACCGAAGGCACGGTGAGGGCCCCGATACCCACCGCGCCGATCTCTGAAGGCACGGTGAGGGCCCCGATACCCACCGCGCCGGACTCACTGCCCACGGTGCAGGAACAAACGGTGCGAGCGCCGATTCCCACCGCCCCCTCGCCGTTGCCCGCGACGACGCCAGTGCCGTCGCCCAGCGAGGATGGGATTCCCATCCCGCACTCCAAGATTCCCACGGCACCCGAGGAAGCGGCAGGCCAGCGTCGCCGCTCCCAGACGTTGCGCGCCGACCATATCCCCGTGATCGAGTCCGAAGCGCTCGAGGAGATCGATCCGGAGTTCGAGTTCGAAGAGGAACTGGACGCCGAGCTTCTCGACGACGACGAGACCGTGGAGCCGGTGGCGTCCCAGTCCGGGCGGCGCTCCAAGACCTTGCGCTCGGGGCAGCTGCCCGCGTCGCAGCGAGTCGAACCCGCTGCGGTCGCGGGTGAGGTGATGGTCGAGGCGGCGGACTCGACGTCGCTGGAAGATGCGCTCGGCGTCATTCTCACCCCAACGGGACCGGCGTCCGTACCGTCGCTGCCGGTTGCCGGAGGACGACGGCCGCGCACCGAGCCGGGAGGATTCGCGAGGGGATTTGCCGAGCCCACCGGTCCCCAGCCCGTGTTGCAGGCGGAGACGACCGGACCGCACCCGGTGGCCCGCAGGGGGGTGCAAGCGGAGTCGGGCAACACCTTGCTGTGGGTGGTGGCAGGGGCACTGGTGCTGCTGGCGATGGCCGTGGTGATGTTCGTAGCGACTCGGTAGCGTGCTGAGCCTTGCGATGATCGTGGCGGTGGGGCTTGCTCCCGGGGCCGATGCCGCCACCGGCCTCCAGCTGCAATGGGACGCGCCACCATCGTGCCCCGATCACGAGGCGATGCTGGGGATGATCGATGCGACGCTCGGCGACGTCGAGCCTTCGTCGCTTCGATCGGTGGCGGTGCGAGGGCAGCTGGTCGCCGACCAGGCGCAGGGGTTCCGCCTGGAACTGGTGCTCGACCAAGGGCGCTCGGGCGTGCGGCAGCTACAGGGCGACTCGTGCCAGGAGCTGAGCGAGGCGGCGGCCCTCGTCGTCGCCATGGCGATCGATCCTCGGCTGCTCGAGCGACTCGAGCAACCGCCCGAGACCAGCGATCCGACGACGAACACGGACTCGGGCTCCGAGTCGGACGTACCCGTGCCCAACCCGGGCGACTCCGCCGAAGAGCCGACCGATGTTCGCGAAGACGAGGGCGCCGACGAGCCAACACCGACCGCGGAAGCTCCGGCCGTCGAACCGCGGGCGGAGGATCCCTCGTCGGATGACCCGGCCGGGGATCCCCCGACGGCCGATCGTTCGCTCGCATTCGTCGGACGCTTCGATGGTGGCGTGGCCGGAGGACCACTGCCGGGCGCCGCCGCGATGGCGAGCCTGGGCTTGGGCATTGCCGGGCCGCGATGGCGAGTAGAGTTCACCGGGAGCTACTTCGCGCCACGGACCCGAGCGTCCCCGGTCGACCCAGACTTCGGCGTGCGGGCACAGCTGTGGGCGCTGGGCCTGTTGGGGTGCGGTGAGCCTCGCGTGGGCCCGGTGTCGTTTCCGCTGTGCAGTGGATTGCTGGCGGGTGCGGTGCACGCGGTGGGGGTCGGGGATCTGCAGCGACGACGGGTGGCCTCGCGCTGGGTGGCGTGGGTGGTCGAGCCGGGCGTGGTGTGGTGGGCGAGGCCGCGTTTGGGGATCGCGGTGCGTGCGCGGGGCCACGCTGCAATTGCCCGTCCTCGGCTGCGGACCGAGCCGTCTGGGACCGTATTCGAGAGCGCTGTGGTGGGCGGTTCGGTGCGCGCGGGGCTGGAGTTTCGCCTCCCGTGACGGAAGACGCGGCGGGTGGACACCTACCGGGCGTGCCGGTCTCCGCCGCTCGCTCGGCCCCCGCTTCGGCGTCTGTGCCGACGCTGGCCGAGCTGTATCGTGCCCACGCGGGATTCGTGTGGCGTGTGGTGCGACGGATGGGCGTGTCCGAGGCCGCGGCCGAAGACGTGGTGCAGGAGGTCTTCCTCGTGGCGCGACGCAGACTGCCCGACTACGAGGGACGCGGTGCGCCCACGTCGTGGCTGTACGCGATCGCCCGGGGGGTGACGGCGAATTATCGGCGCGGGCTGGCTCGGGCCGAGCGTAGGCTCCGGGTCGTTCCCGAGCCGGGCCCGGCGCTGTCCCCCGAAGACGTGATGGGTCGAGCCGATGCCGTGGCGCTGGTTCGCCGTGCGCTCGCCGAGCTTCCCGATGAGCAGCGCGAAGTGTTCGTGCTCGCCGACATCGAGGGCATGCGTGGGCCTCAGATTGCGGACGCACTGCGGCTCAACCTCAACGTCGTCTACTCGCGCCTTCGGCTCGCGCGTCGCAAGTTTCAGGTGCTCGCCGCCTCATTTCCCTCGCAGGAGTCGTCATGACCGCGCCTGGTGAACGTCCGCCCGCTCCGCTGCCTCGTTCCACCCGTGCGCTCTTGGCCGAGTTCCGCGAGGCGGAGGGGATCCCTCGCGACGTCGAGGCCCGGATATGGGCGGTGGTGGGGGCCGAGGACGCACCTGCGCCACGGCTGGACGATAGCCCGCCCCCGGCCTCCCCCTCGTCCGACCGGCGAACCCTCGGCTGGGTCGCGCTGGGTGCTGCCATTGCGGCTGCGGTGCTGATGGCCTGGCGACTGGGAGTCACCACGCTGCAGCCCGATGCGGCCCAGTCCCCGCCCAACGCAGCGAGCATGCGGGGGGCCCACGATACGGCCGACGGCCGTGCACATCGAACCACGGTGGCGCCTGGACGGGCGGCGGCTGGTGAGGTGCTTGCCGTAGAGCCCGAGGCGCCGCCGCCTCGCGCCCCCGCGGTGACGCCCTCGCCCTCGCAACCGGAGCCACCCTCCGCGGCGTCGCGGGAGCCTAGCCACAGGCCGCCAACGCCTTCGCGTGGGGTGACCAAGCCGCCTGCATCGGAAGAGCCCACGAACGCGCCATCGGTCACGTCCACGCTGGCGGCCGAGCGATCCATGGTCGCGCGTGCGTGGAAGGCCCTCGCGCGCGGTCAGACGCAGGTTGCCCTCGACGGTGCAGCCGAGCATGCGCGGCGGTTTCCCGCCGGACTGCTGGCCCCCGAGCGACAGGCGATCGACGTCATCGCCCGCTGTCGACGTGGCGACCACGACGGTGCGAGCCGGGCCCGCGCATTTCACCGGGCGCATCCCCGGTCACCGCTCGCAGCGCGTATCGACGACGCATGCCGACCCTCCCAATAAATCGACGTGGGGCGTGACGGAGTCCGACATCGCCGGACACCTACGGGCATGACCCTTTGCTTTCGTACTAAGACCTATCGCTGGGCGCTGTTGTTGGGGGCCGCCTCCCTGGTTTCTGGGTGCATCGACCCCAAGACCGTCGGTCTGGAGACCGAGGGGGGCACGGACGGCGGAACCGCCACCGGTGGGATGACCGGCTCAAACTCCGAGACCGATGGGCCCGCGACCGATGGCTCACAGACCGGTGGTCAGGGCACCGATGGTCCGGCGACGGATGGAGCCGAGAGCGACGGCACGGCGACGGGGGATTCATGCCCACCGATTCAGACGGCGGAGTGCATCGAGTGCGAGTGTGTGGCCGACAGCTGGGTCTGCAACACGGACGCGTGCAACTACGATTGCCAGGGCGATATGTGCGGCGACCCGTGCATGATGTGCCCCGAGGGTGATCCGGAGTGCACCGACCCCGACGCCGAGGGGATCTGCACCGCCGATGGTGCGTGTGTCGGGGTACCGCCTCCCAAGCAGGGATTCTGCGAAGGAGCGCTGCAGCCCGGGTTCGAGGCCAACCTGACCCAGGTCTTTGGCTGCGCCGACATGACCGTGATCGGGCGCAGCGCGACCGACACCGAGGCGATCATCATCGGGATCAACGACATGCTGGTGGCCACGACGGCCGACACGGGAATGCCCGTGCACGCCGAGTACCCCGCCGAGCTCGCACCGGTGGTGATGCAAGCGGTCAGCGGCATCTCGGTCACGCTCAACGAGTGCAATGACGTCATTTTCCGCGAGGTGGAGATCGACGAGACCTGGTTGCCCACGGCGGGCACCATCATCGTGGACGTCGCGCCCATTCTCGACTCCCAGGGCATCGCCACCGTGGAGCTGGTCGATGTGGTGTTCGAGCGTGAGCAGCCCGGTCCGCCCGCGATTACGGTGGAGTCGTTCACGATCGCCGACGTCAACGTGGGGTGGCTGCCCGGTTGAGCCCCTCGGCTGATTTTTCCAACCCAAGACGGCCGATGGCCGATAGGGACCAGCGATGAACGAACGTCGCTGGTCTTCTTGTCGTCGCCTGGTCGTTGCTCTGGGGTTGATCGCGTCCGCGCTGACGGGAGTTGCGTGTGAATCGGCGATGGTCAGCCCCCAAGGGGACTGTGTCTTCGACGCGCAGTACCGTATGCAGTGCAGCTGGGAGGAACCAGCGACGCCAGCCGATGCGATCACCAAGCCGTAGGGAGGCGACTGCCCACGCGCTTTCGTGGGATGGGGCTGCTAGCGGTGGTCCGCCAGCCACGCATCGACGTCGGGGAGTAACGCACGGGTGCTGGCGTTGCCGCGAGCGCCTGCCCGCTGAGCCTTGGTGGCGTGCTCCACTGCGATCTCGTGTTGTGAGGGATCGTCTTGCAGCGTCACGGCGAGGCCGAAGTGACAGCGGAGCATGGTGGCCAGATCGTTGTCGATGGCCTCGAGCGCGAGGGCAGCGTGGAAGGATGCCGTGGCCGCCTCGGGCTGGTCGTTGGCGAGCTGGGCGTGACCCATCGCGGTGAGCAGTGCCGGTCGCATCGACTCGATGCAGCGAGCCGGGTCGTCGCACAGCCGTTGACCTTCGGCGGCGGTCTCCAGGGCCGTGTGGGGGTTGCCCTGGGCGATGGCGGCGTAGACCGTCAACGGCACCAGCCGAACGCGAGCGAGGGTAAACGGGGCCCCGCGCCCCTCGAGGAACTGACCAAGCTCGGCCGCGAGCACGGTCGCGCGGGCTGAGTCCCCGCGCGCGAGCACGGCGTTGGCGTGGCTGATCCGTGCCTTGATCGTGGCGGGGTTTTCGGGGCCGAGCGTGTCACTGCGGATCTCCGCGACCTCCAGACACATGGCCTCCACCGCCTCGAGCTGGCCGGGAGCAGTGGTCGCCAAGCTCATCGCCTCGAGGGTGTTGGCGTACTCGGGATGACCAGTGCCCAGCGCTGCGGCTTGGCGCTCCAATACGGGGGCCAGGGCCCGCGCACCCGCCTCGTATTGATCGTTCGTCACGAGGATCAGCGCCGCGTTGAAGTGTGAGCGCAGCGTGTCGGGGTGATCGGGACCGAGGATCTCGGCACTGAGGGCCGCGGCCTCGGCCAAGTAGCGACGAGCCTGCTCTGGGTCGCGCGTATGCACGTAGAACGCACCCAGGTTGTTGAGCAGCCGAGACAGCGCCAGTGGATTGCCGGCCTGTCGGGCGATGATCAGGGCTTGCTCGTATCGCTCGAGCGCTTCAACCGGCTTGCCCTGCTGGATCCGGGTGGTGGCCAGGTTGCTGAGCAACGGCATGTGGCTGTGGGGGCGGCTGCCGTTGCGAATCCACAGGGCCTCGGCTCGGCGGCCCCACTCGAGTCCACGCTCCGGCTCGCGCATCCGAGCTCCGTGAAGGAAGGTGAGGTAGGTCGCCGCCTGATACGCCATCTCGTCGTGGCGGCCGCGCAGCGCGATCTCGAAGGCCTCGTTGGCGAACTCGACCGCCCGCTCGATCTTGCCGCGGTGTTCTTCTCGATGACCGCGGTGCCACGCCATCTCGGCCAGCAGTGGGTCGAACGCCAGCGCCTCGGAGCGAGCGATGACGCCGCGGAGCTGCTGGTCGGTGGCGTCGGTATGCCCGAGCTTGGTGCGGACCCGCCAGTCGAGGATGTCGTGCTGGAGGGCTGTCGCCTGCTCGCGCTGTCCGAGCTCGGTGGGAACCGGGATGCGCGAGGCCACGGCCAGCGATGCGCAGTCTTCGACCGAGGTGAGCGTCCGCGTCATCTGGACGGCCTCGGTCACCACATGAAGATCGGCCTGCTCGAACAGCTCGAGGAGGACCGCGGTCTCGTGCAGGCGCGCATCGAGGCAGTGCTGTCGCGGGTCGGCCTGGCGCTCACTCGGATCGTCGATCGCCTCGCACAGGTCGTGTTGAATCGATGCCCACCGCAGCTGGCGCTCGTCGACCAGCGTCGCGACGCGGCCCCAGGTATAGGGCGCGAACGGGCGGTCGACGCTCATCAGCCGGGTGCGGATCTGCTGCTTGTGGGCGGGGCTCCACAGGGCCGCGGCCTCGGTCGTCGGGGCACATGCGGTGCCGCTCGCCGTCCACGCCACGGTGCCGCCAACCACCGCGAGGGCGGCCACCCCGACCGCAGCCCAGCGCGCGCGCCGAGGCGCGACCGCACCACGAATGGCGGTCAGCGTGGCGAGCATGTCGGGGTACCGATCGTGGGGCTCGACCGAAAGCCCGCGCACGAGGACACGACGGAGGCGTCCGGATACCCGCCGCGCCGTGGCGCTGCTCGTTCGAATGTCGCCCATGCTGACGGTCATCGCCAGCTCGGCCGCGCTCGTGCCCTCGAAGGGGCGCTCGCCGTACAGCGCCTCGTACAGGGCCACGCAAAACGAGAACTGATCGGAGCGGGCATCGCTGCTGGTGCCGGCGAACTGCTCCGGTGACATATATGCGGGAGTGCCGACCATCGCTCCTGCCGCGGTGAGGTCGACCTGGGAGATGGCCCCGCCGACGGGTGCGAGGGCCTCCTGCGAGTCGTCAACGGCAGCGTTGGAGGCCGATGACTCGGAGCGGTCGGCATCAGCACGAACCAGGCCAAAGTCGACGACCCGCGCCCGGTCGTCGGTGCCGACGAGCACGTTGTCGGGCTTGAAGTCGCGATGGACGAGCCCGGCTGCGTGAGCGGCCTGGAGCCCAGCCCCGGCCTGCAGCAGGCAATCGACGATCTGATCGGTCGTGCGTGGGCGCGCGCGGAGCCACTGGGTCAGCGTGGTGCCCTCGACGAACTCCATCGCGATGAAGACTTGATGCCCCACGGTGCCCACGTCGTGAACGGCGACGACGTTGGGATGGGACAGGCGCGCGATGGCCTGGGCCTCTCGCTGCATTCGCAGCCGACCGTGGAGCTGCTTGGCGTACTGCGGCC
>JAHZJA010000529.1 GCA_022601155.1 Deltaproteobacteria bacterium
AGCTGCCTGGCGAGGCGGCGCTTCGAAGGCGCATCGGGTCATGCGTCGAGGAGCGAAAACACTGCCACAGCGGTCGGGGGCGGTGTCATGGCGCGTGGAAAACCGCCAAAGTCGAGGCTAGGGGTTGGAGATCAGCATCACGACGAGATCGCTGGCCGGGTTGTTGGTGATCACGGTTGCCGCCACATCGAGGGCGCCGTCGTTGTTGACGTCACCCGTGTCGAGATCGACCACCGCATCGGCCACGCTGACGTCCTCGGTCAACACCAGCGTGAGGCGGTCGTCCAGCTCGTAGATGCGGATGCTGTCTCCAACGTCGTCTCCCACGATGAGCTCGTCCGCGCCATCGGCATCGAGGTCGGCGGCCAACAGCACGCGTGGTCCGCCGTCGGTGCTGATCGTCTCCACCGCGATCGTGCCGTCTTTGGAGCGCAGGGTGAGCATGAGGCTGTTGTTGGCGACGCTGATCGAGGCGAGGTCGGGAAATCCGTTGCCATCGAAGTCGCCCGAGGCGATGTCGACGACGCCGACGACCTGCTCGGTGAGCTCCTGCGTGCCAAACCCGCCCGCCCCGTCGCCGGGGCGGATCGCAATCCCTTGCCAGCCCACGCCGTCGACGCCAAAGGCGACGTCGAGGTTGCCGTCACCATTGAAGTCGTCGACGGCAAGGCCGTTGACGACACCGCTGGCCGTGACCGCAGGTTGAGCGGTGAGCTGCCCCTGGCCGTTGTTGATGCCCACGTACAGCGAGGGGTCGGCCAGACCGGCCGCCGCGATGACATCGAGATCACCATCGCCATCCAGATCGCCGGTCACCACCCCCTGTGGCGTGTCGGTGGCGGGGAGGGTGTCGTGGACATCGAAGTTGGCATCACCTTGTCCACGCATGGAGGCGACCGAGCCGTTGTCTTGATGCGCGGCGAGATCGAGCAGCTCGTTGCCGTCCAGATCGGTGGTGATGAAGTTGTTCGATGGCACCATCAACGACGAGACCGGGCCCGCGAAGTTGCCGTTGCCCATGGAGGGGCGAACGATGAGCTGCCCCCCGGCGATGTACAGGATGTCGTCGGGTTCATCGTTGAACACATCACCCAGCCGGGCCGAGACGATCGAGCCGTTGGCCTGGACGACCTCGCTGTCGAGGCACAGCTCCCCGGGGGCCACCATCGTGTCGCCGCACATGATGGGGATGGGGCCCGACGAGCCCGAGCTGTCGGTGGTCGTGGCGTCACCGGTCGACCCGGTGGTGGGATCGGTGGTCGCGGTCGTGTCCGCCGAGACCATGCCCGTGGAGCTGTCGGGTACTCCCGTCGATGACGACGTCGACGTCGATCCGTCACCACTGGTGGGAGGGATCTGCGTTCCTTCCTCGAAGCAGCCTCCAAGCAGGACTATTGCGAACCCCCAAGAGCAACCCCGCATGCGCATGGGGCTACGGTACCCGGCTCGGTTGAGGCCGTCGCGTCGTTTTTTCCCCACCGCCTCGGGCGGTAGGTGCGCTCAGCGACCGGCGGGGCGCTTGGAGGGGTCGAAGTACCGGACCAATCGATAGGCCTGGTAGTCCTTGCCTGGCTCGTCGGGAGCCTGTGCGTAGGCCTCGAACACGATGGTGTCGAAGTGTCGGGGTAGCTCTGGGAAGCGGCGCGCGACCTCGACCACCAGCGCATCGGCGTCCAGGCCCAAGAGGTCTTCCACCAGCCCCTGCGGGGTCACGTACTTGAGCACGGGCGAGATGTCGCGGCGCGTGGAGACGAGCGACAGACCCTCGATGGCGAAGCGCTGGCCCCCCACGGTCCACGTTCCGGTCTCCGCCTCGAACAGCTGGTCGCGTTGAATGGCGGCCAGCTTGGCCGCGATACGATCGTGCAGCCCAGACTTCACCGCCGCGCCGCGATCGCTGAGCATCTGTGCGACCCCCAGCAGGGCAAAGGCCGCGACGACCTGTTGCTGCGACATCAAGCGGGTGGCCAGCTCTTCGTAGGCCAGGGCATCGCGGCCCCGGTACTGGCTGGGGTTGACCTGAATTCCGAGCAGGCGCCATCGCTCGCCGCGGCGACGCAGCTGCACCGTCGTCGCGGTGTGGTCCTGACCATGCTTGTCATCGAGGATCACCACGGCAACGTCTTCATCGCCTGCGTTGACGAGCAGGGAGTAGCCGTCGGGCTGCCCGGGCTCGCCACACTGCACCCGCGCGAGGGCGTTGGCGCCACCGCTGAGATCCACCCGCAGCATGCGAGCGATGGTGGTTTCCCCTTCGGCCTCGCCCAGCCGCTTGCTCATGGCCTCGAGCGCTTCGGTGAACTGCTTGCGCTGGTCGTCGCGGCGGGCCTGGGGATGCAGCTGCGACCACATGGCCTCTGTCTTTCCCTCGCGCAACGCTCCCAGCAGCGACCGGGCTTGCTCATCGAGCTGGGCCCGAGTGGCCGCATCGATCGCTTCGTCGACATCGCAGTCGACGGCGATCGCTCCGGGGGCTCCGGTCCGGGGATCGACCGGCGCTTGCACCGAGGCAGGGGGTGGGTTGGCGTCCTCGGCCGTGCACGCGAGCAGCATGGCCAGGGTCAGCGAGCACCATCGAACAGCGCGCATCGGAGCGCTTCTAGCACGCACGTTGGCGTCCCACGATGGAGCAGGGACGGACCCGGTCCGAGCGAGCCTCGCCGCCGCGGCGCAGGGGTCGGCCTCATGGTCGTGGTGCTCTCGGCCCCACGGGGTCGCGGGCCGGGCGGGCGCCGCGTGCGGGGTGCGCTATAGTTGCAGCGTCGGGGGACAGATCGGCGTTTTGGAGGGCCGGCCCGTACTTTTGATCGCGGCATGACGGACAGCAGCAGCGCGCTTGGCGACTCGAGCCCAGCGCTGAAGAGGATCGCCGCCCCTCGGTTGGCCGCGCGTCCTGGTCGACGGCGCCGCATGGCCAGCTGGCTCGGCCGGCACAGCGATGGCGTCGTGCGGCGGATGCTGCGTCAGCTGTATCTGCGCGGTGGGGTCCCGTACATGTCGCCCGCCGAGCTCGAGCGGGCATTCGCGATGCTCCGCGTGTACTGCGATCCCGAGGTCTTGGCCGACCCCGATCGTCTGTTGGCCCCGCCGACGCGACTGCCCTCGCTCGAGGCGCGCTGGCGTCGCCCCACCCGCGGCGGGATGCACTCGCACCTGGTCTTCGACTCGCCGTATCGCCCGGTACATCGACTCTATGCGGCCGAGTACCGCCGCTACGATCGCCTCGATGTCGCGCATCTGTTCGCATGGACCCACGCTCGTCCGGCGCCCGCGTCGATCCTCGTGACGCACGGCTGGGGCGTGGGACGCAAGCGGATCCACGAGCGCGAGTTCGGCATCCCGTACCTGTTTCGCGAGCTGGGGCTCGATGTCTACTACTACGTGATGCCGTTCCACTGGCTGCGGAGGCCCAGCCAGGCTCGGTTCTCGGGCGAGCTCCACCCCTCGCCCAACCTCATGCGGACCAACGAGGCGTTCATCCAAAAGGCTCAAGAGCTCCGGGTGGCGCTGCGTTGGATCAAGAGTCGCAACCCCGCCCCGCTGGGAATGATGGGCAGCAGCCTCGGCGGCTACACCACTGCCTTGTTGGCATCGATCGAGGACAGTCTCGATTTCGCGATTCCCGTGCTGCCCCCCGGATCGCTGGCCGATCTGTTTTGGGCGCAGAGCTCGGGTGACCCGGTGCTGCAGCAGGTCGAGAAGATGGGCATGACCCGCGATAGGTTCGCCCAGGCGTGGGCGCTGCACTCTCCGCTGACCCATGCACCCAAGGTTCCGTGGCGCGGGCGCTTCATCATCTCGGCCGACGGCGATGGCCTGGTGACCCCCGAGCACGTCGACCCGCTGTGGCAGCACTGGGGTCGGCCACGGCGCTACTCGTTCGCGGGCGGGCACATCCTGCAGGTCTATCGCGCCGACTATCACCGAGAGATCGGGCGTTTTCTCGCCGATCTGGGGGTCGTGGCTGAAGACCGGCTCCACCGCGGACGCCGCTGACGCGGGGCTCTCCCACCCCGGAACCAGGGGAGGCGGCCCCGCCGCCGTGGCCGACTGCGCGAAGCCCGAGCCTCGTCGGGGCGCAAGAGAGCCCGGTCTGCGGTTTGGGATGACAGGTTGTCACGGCGCAGCCGACACGGTGACATTCGGGCGAGGGACTACCCCCCGCAAGTACCTCAACCATGCGACAACGCAGCACCTTGGGTCTGCGGCCCGCTTCTTGCTCTTGTCGAGGGTGCCCATGACCGAATCCTCTCGTCCGTCATCGTTCTCGCCCACCGTTCTCGTCGTGGACGACGAGGCCTCGATCGTCGAGGCCCTCGGCAAGGTCCTCCGCAAGGAGGGGATGAGTGTCGTCACCGCGGGCAATGGGCGGACGGCGCTGGACATCGTGCGGCGCCAACCGATCGACGTGATGATCACCGACCTCCGCATGCCGGGCATGGGCGGCAACGATCTGCTCAAGGCGGTCAAGGCGATCACGCCGGAGGTGCAGGTCGTGCTGATGACCGCCTACGGGACGGTCGAGACCGCGGTCGAGGCGATGAAGCTGGGGGCCTACGACTTCATCGGCAAGCCGCTCAAGCGCGCGTCGGTGGTGGCCACCTTGCGCAAGGCTTTGGACAAGGCCGAGCTCCTCGCGGAGAACAAGCAGCTGCGGGCACAGCTGGAGGCCGCCACCAGTCGAGAGATGGTCGGCAACAGCCAGGTCATGCGTGCCACCCTCGAAATCGCGCGACAGGCTGCCAACAGCACCGCGACGGTGCTGCTGCTTGGCGAGAGCGGCACGGGCAAGGAACTGCTGGCGCGCTACATCCACGACCACAGCCCGCGTGATGGCAAGGCGTTCGTGCCCGTCAACTGCGCCGCCCTGCCCGAGACGATCCTCGAGTCCGAGCTGTTCGGCCACGAAAAGGGCTCCTTCACCGGGGCGGTTCGCGCCCGCGAGGGCCGGTTCCTGGAGGCCGATTCGGGGACCCTGTTCCTCGACGAAATCGCCGAGATCACCCAGACCGTGCAGGTCAAGCTGCTGCGGGCCCTCCAAGAGGGTGAGATCGAGCCTGTCGGCGGGCGGACCACCAAGGTCGATTTTCGCCTCGTCTGTGCCACCAATCGTGACCTCACCGAGGAGGTCAAGGGGGGCAACTTCCGCGAGGATCTCTTCTATCGTATCAACGTCATCCCGATCCGGATTCCGCCGCTGCGCGACCGGCTCGAGGACGTTCCCCTGCTCGGCGATCACTTCTTGCGCATGTACGCGGTCAAGCACGGCAAGGCAGTCGAGGGCTTCACCGAGGAAGCCCTGCACCTGATGAGCAACTACGGCTGGCCGGGGAACGTGCGCGAGCTGGAGAACGCAGTCGAGCGCGCAGTGGTGCTGTGCCGCGGCGCGCACGTGGGCGCCGACGACCTGCCGCCCGAGCTGCGCGACCCGCAGGCGGGCCACGGTCGGCAGGTGACGTTCTCGGTGGGCACGCCGCTCGAAGAGGTCGAGCGTCGGATGATCCTCGAGACGCTCAAGTTCACCCGCGGTGACAAGCGACTTGCCGCCGATCTGCTCGGCATTGCCACGCGCACCATCTATCGCAAGCTCGAGTCCGGGTTCATCTCCGAAGAGTCCTTCCGTCCTGCCCAAGCTCGTGCCGCGGATCCGCAACCCGCGGACGATGGCGGCGACGGCGTGCTGCACTAACGCCGACCTTCTCCCCCAGGGTCCACCGTCATGGAAGTGTTGTTCAAGAAGTACTTCTGGGTCATCAAGACCCTCGGCATCGCCGCAGCCTGTGGGCTGGCGGCGAGCGCCGTGACCACGCAGATCGGGTCGTACTTCTTGTTCGACACGGAGTCGGTCGAGGCGGCCGCTCCCAAGGACGGCGAGGACGTAGAGGACAACGAGGACGTCAAGACCCTGCGCAAGGGCTTGGGCCTCGGCGGGGGCTCGTCCAGCAGCAGCGGCGCCGGGAACAAGGCCAGGGACAAGGACAAGGTCGCCACCAAGATCGGCAAGCGCAACATCTTCTGTCCCACGTGCGTGCCCGAGCAGCCCGAGACCCCCGAGGGGGAAGCCGGCGGTGGTGTCGATGCCACGGGCCGTCCCGTGGGACCGCTGCTTCAGCCGGGCGAGACCAAGTCCAAGCTTCCGCTGCGCCTGATGGCGACGCTGGAGGCCGAGGACGCCGAGAACTCGTTCGCGACCATTCTCGACGACGAGGCCGGCGTCGCCGGCTTGTTCGGCCGGGGTGACCTCATTCGCGACGGTGTCGTCGTGATGGGGGTCGACCAGGGCCTCGTCCATCTGCGCAACAAGGCGGCGCTCGAGTACATCGAGCTGGGCGACGAGCCACCCAAGGCACCCACGTCGACGCGCAAGCCCAACGCCAAGACCGACATTCCCCCGCCCAAGAACGATCGCGTCATTCCGGGAGCGGAGGAAGCGATCAACTGTCCCAACGAGACCACGTGCACCGTCGAGCGTGCATTCGTCGAGAAGCTGATGGCCAACCCCGCGCTGCTGGCAAAGCAGGCGCGGATCGTGCCGAAGCAAAAGGACAACGAAGTCCTCGGCTACAAGCTCTACGGCATTCGAAGAGGGTCCCTGCCCAAACTCCTCGGCCTCAAGAACGGTGACATGCTCACCGCGGTCAACGGCGAGGAACTCAAGGGGATGGACAAAGCGATGGCGCTCTACGGCAAGCTGCGGCGCGCATCCAACCTCTCGGTGTCGATCCAACGCAAGGGCAAGACCATCACCAAGGAGATCCAGATCCAATGACCATGGCAACGACAAGACACCCGGCCCGGGGTCGTCGCTGGTCCCGTCTCGCCATCAGTGGCGTGGCGGCACTCGCCCTCAACACCGTGGGTCTGCCGCTGGCGAGCCCGTCCGAGGCCGTCGCGGCCCCGGCTCCCCCTCGGGGAGGCTCCCGCACCAAGCCCGAGCCCACCTCGCGCTCGGGTACGGCTCGACCACTCGCCCGACCTTCATCGGGTGCACCCGCGGGCGCACCTGCGGCCGGTTCCGAGCTGTCGGGGGACGAGGGCGGCGTCGGTCACAACAGCTGCCGCAAGCAGCCGCGTGGGGCCAAGTTCCGGATCACGCTGCCCAAGGAGGCCGAGCTCCAGGATCTCGTCAACTGGATGATGAGCATCTCCTGCCAGAAGTTCATCCTCGATCTCAAGGCGCGGGCGGGCAAGGTCACCATCTTGTCGCCGGAGCCGGTCACCATCGAGGAGGCCTACGCGGCCTTCTATGCGGCGTTGCAGACGATGGGACTGACGGTCGAGCCTTCGGGCAAGTACTTCAAGATCGTCGAGACCAGCGACGTCAAGGGCCGCACCCTGCCGGTCTACGGACCGGGAAGCCGGGCACCCAACAACGATCGCTACATCACGCAGCTGTACCGAACGGTCGGCGAGACCAAGGACGTCGTCGATCTGCTCAACAAGCTCAAGACCAAGCAGGGCAGCGTCGACGCGGTCGGCAACCTGGTGATCTTCACCGACACCGGGGCAAGCGTTCGACGACTGCTCAAGATCGTCAAGCAGATCGACGAGTCGGCAGAGGATCGACTCGAGAAGATCTTCTTCTTCCAGCTCCAGTTCGCCGACCCCGAGGAGACCGCGGAGATCATCCGCGAGATCTTTGGTGAGAAGGAAGGGGCGACCAAGACCAAGAGCAAGGCCAAGAACAGCAAGAGCAAGGCCAAGACCGGCACCGACTCCGCGTTCTCGCGAGTGATCGTCGACGAGCGTACCGGCACGCTCATCATCGTCGCGCCCGAGGCCGACTACCAGGTGATCCAGCGGCTCATCGAGCGGCTCGACGTACCGCTGGCGGGTGGAGGCGGACGCATCCACGTGGTGAAGCTGCGCAACGCCGACCCCGAAGAGGTCGCACAGGTGCTGGGGCAGCTGGGCGGCGGCGCAGGCGGAGGCGGCGGTGGCAACCGTGGTGGCCGTGGAGGCGCCAACGCAGCTCCTGCCGCACAGTCGGCGCAGCTGTTCTCCGGGGAGGTCAAGATCACCCCCGACGCCGCGACGCGCTCGCTGGTGATTTTGGCCTCGCAAAACGACTTCAAGGCGCTGGAGAAGGTCATCGAGTCCCTCGATGCCGAGCGCAAGCAGGTCTACATCGAGGTCTACCTGCTCGAGCTGACGATCAACAAGTCGCTGCAGGGCGGAGCTTCGGGTCACTTCGGGGCGCCGTTCGACGTCAACGTCGGAGATGACGTCTCGGGCACCGGCCTGGGCTTCGTGGCCAGCTCACCCGCGCAGCAAAACTCTCTCGTGCTCAGCACGGCCATCCTCGACGGGCTGGCCGCGGGCGTCTTGGGTCCCGAGGTTCCCAACTCGGGCCAGGTGCTCGGGCTGGGGCAGGACATCCCCGCGTTCGGGGTGGTCCTCCAGGCGGCGCAGACCGATTCCGACGTCAACCTCGTGGCCGAGCCGCACCTGTACACCGCCGACAACCAGGAGGCGAGCATCGAGGTCGGCCAGAACGTGCCCACCCAGGGCGGGCTGGCCTTCCCCGGTGGCGGACAGGGCGGCGGCCTGGTGCCCGTGCAGAACGTCCAGCGGCAGGACGTGGTGCTCAAGGTCAAGGTCACGCCGCACGTCAACGACTCCGACACGGTGACGCTCGACATCGAGATGGAGAACAACGACATCGTTGGGACCGACCCCGTGCTGGGAGTGACGACGAGCAAGCGTCGCCTCAAGCTCGACAAGGTGCTCGGTCGCGACGGTCAGCCAATCGTGCTGGGCGGACTGGTCCAGGAGGTCGAGCGCGAGAACACGTCGCAGGTTCCAGGGTTGGGTCAGATCCCTCTGCTCGGCTGGCTGTTCAAGCGCAAGACGTTCGAGAAGCAAAAGGTCAACCTGCTCATGGTGCTGGTGCCGCACATCCTCGAGACACCGGAAGATGCCCGGCGGATCCACAAGCGGCGCATGGAAGAGCGACTGGAGTTCCTCGAGCGCGAGTCGGCCTTCAAGCGCAAGGACCTGGCGACCAACGTCAACTACCGCAAGAAAGCGGGCCTTCTGTCGACGATCAACGACGAGGCCAACTACATGGTCTCCGAGGACGAGTTCACCCGCGCCGCGGAGCTCGAGCTGCAGCAAGAGGAGATCACCGGTGAGCTGGGGCTGTCACCGCAGCTGTACGAGGAGGAGGAGGAGCCCGCTCCGTCCAACCCCTCCAAACCGTCCAAGCCGCGCAAGCCCTCGTCGACCAAGCCCTCCAACAAGCCTCGCTGACAGCCGTTACCTCGGATCTCTCGTCATGGATGAAGCCGTCACCGTCGTCGCTCCCGCGCCCACGCCTCCCGCCTCGCAGCCGCTGCTGGCGGCGGTGGGGCTGCGCCCCGACTCGCGACCGCTAGGGGAGATCTTGGTCGAGCGTGGTTTCGCCACGGCCGAGGGCCTGGCCGAGGCGCTGTCGGTACAGCACCTCGAAGACGAGCGGGTGGGTGAGACGCTGGTGCGACTCAAGCACTGCTCCGACTGGCAGGTGTGTCAGGCCCTGTCCCAGCAGTTCGGGCTGCCGTGCTTGGAGCGGGTGCCGCCCACCGAGATCCAAGACGAGCTCGTCGAGAGCCTGCCCATCTCCTACGCGCGCGGCAACATGCTGCTGCCGTGGCGCGTGGACGAGGACAGCGGCGTCCTCCATGTGCTCGCCTCCGATCCCACCAAGCTGCTCGACCTCGATGACCTGTCTCAGGTCTACGACGCCGAGGTCGAGATGACGCTGATGCCGTCCTCGGCGGTGGGCGAGCTCATCAACAAGATCTACTCCAAGCGGGCCAAGGACGTCGATCTCGAGAAGAAGGACGAAGCGTTCGACGAGGAAGACGAGGACATCCTGCACGCCTCGGCGGAGGACGCCCCGATCATTCGCTTCGTCAACAGCCTCATCTTCAACGCGAGCAAGGAGAAGGCGTCGGACATTCACATCGAGCCGGGTGACCGCGAGATCATCGTGCGCAACCGGGTCGATGGCGTGCTGCACGAGACCAAGCGGGCGCCCAAGGCCCACATGGCCAGCATCGTGGCGCGCGTGAAGATCATGTCGGGCCTCAACATCGCGGAGAAGCGGCTGCCGCAAGACGGCCGGATTCGGCGCAAGATCGCGGGCAAGGAGTCGACATGCGTGTTGCCACCGTGCCCACGGCCCACGGCGAGCGCATCACGATTCGTCTGCTCGACAAGTCGGCGATGGCGCTGTCGCTCGATGCCATCGGCATGGCCGACGACCACCTGCGAGTGGTCAACGAGGTCATCCAGCGTCCCCACGGGATCTTCTTGGTCACCGGGCCCACCGGCTCTGGCAAGACGACCACGCTGTACTCGTGCCTGGCCACGATCAACCAGCCCAACCTCAACATCCTCACCGTCGAGGATCCCGTCGAGTATCAGCTGCAGGGCATCTCGCAGGTGCAGGTGCAGCCGAAGATCGATCTGACCTTCGCCAGCGGACTGCGGTCGTTCCTACGGCACGACCCCGACGTCATCATGGTCGGCGAGATCCGGGACATGGCGACGGCCGAGATCGCGATCCAAGCGTCGCTCACCGGTCACCTCGTGCTGTCGACGATTCACACCAACGATGCGGCCACGGGAATTACCCGGCTGGTCGACATGGGGGTGCAGCCGTTCCTCGTCGCCTCGTCGTTGGTGGCGCTGCAGGCCCAGCGACTGCTCCGCAAGGTCTGCGCGTCGTGCTGCGTGCCCCACACGCCGCTGGCCGCCGAGCTGGAGGACCTCGGGATCGACCCCGAGCGGTTCTTCGATGGGGCGATGCCGCTGGTCCATCCGCTGATGGACGCGCAGGGCGAGCCCTGCGCCATCGTGGCCGGCTCCGGTCGCAAGCTGCCGCCGCCGGGCAAGGTGTGGGACGCCAATCCCCACGGGTGTGACCGCTGCGGAAGCACGGGTTACTCCGGCCGTACCGGCGTGTACGAGGTCCTCACGATCACCGAAGAAGTCCGGCGGCTGGCCATTCGCAACGCCGACGCAGGCCAGATCAAGCAGGCCGCGGTCGAGGGCGGGATGCGGACGCTTCGCGACGACGGTGCACTCAAGGTCCTGCAGGGCATCACATCCATCGAGGAAGTCATGCGGGTCACCGCGGAGGAGGCTTGACCGATGCCCGCCTACGCGTACACGGGCCTGTCGGCCAAGGGCAAGAACGTCAAGGGCGTCTCCACGGCGGACAACGTCGCGTCGCTCAAGGCGGCGCTGCGTCGCGAGGGCATCTACCTCACCGGGGTCAACGAGACCAAGGGCAAGGGCAAGTCCGCGACCGATTCGGGCGGGGGGCGTACCGGGGCCGATCGCGAGATCGATCTCAGCCGCATGTTCGACCGGGTCACCCCCAAGATGGTGGCGGCCATGACCCAGCTGCTGGGCACACTGCTGCAGGCCGGGGTCACGCTGCCCGAGGCGCTGGCCGCTCTCACCGACCAGGTGGAGAGCCCACGCTTCAAGAGCATCCTGGGTGATATCGCCGAGAAGGTGAACCAGGGCTCGTCGTTGGCCGACACGATGTCGGCCTTCCCCAAGGAGTTTCCCAAGCTCTACGTCAACATGATCCGCGCGGGCGAGGCCTCGGGCGCACTCGAGAAGGTGCTGTTCCGACTGGCGGAGTTCCTCGAGAAGCAGCTCGAGATCCGCGGCAAGGTCAACTCGGCCATGGTCTATCCCGTGGTGCTCAGCGTGCTGGGCGGGGTGATCATCACCGTCTTGATGGTGGGGATCGTTCCCAAGATCACCGGCATGTTCGCCGACATGAACGCGGACCTGCCGTGGAACACCAAGCTCCTCATCTGGATGTCGGATGCGATCTCGGGCTACTGGTGGGCGATCATCTTGCTGTCGTCGGGAGTCGTGTGGCTGTTCCGCCGCTGGCGAAAGACCGAGGCGGGTCGCCTGACGGGTGACACCATCTTGCTGCGGTTGCCCGTGCTGGGCGAAATGATCCGCAAGATCGCAATCGCTCGGTTCGCGCGAACCCTGGCCACGCTGCTGTCGAGCGGCGTGCAGTTGTTGCAGGCGCTGGACATCGTGCAAGCCTTGTTGGGCAATGTGGTGCTCGAGAAGGTCGTCGCCGACGCGCGCGACAACATCCGTGAGGGCGAAAACATCGCCCCGGCGCTCAAGCGTAGCGGGCAGTTCCCGCCGCTGGTGACGCACATGATCGCGGTCGGCGAGCGATCGGGCCAGCTCGAGCAGATGCTCGGCGATGTCGCCACCGCCTACGATCGCGAGACCAACACTTCCATCCAACGTCTTACCGGCCTGCTCGAGCCCCTCATGATCGTCGTCATGGGAGTCGCGGTGGGCTTCGTCGTGTTCTCCATCATGCAGCCCATCATGCAGCTGACCGAGATGGCGGGCAGTTGAAAGAAGAGAGGAAAACCATGCAGACCCCGAACCCAAAGCGTTGTCCCCGGCGGGCGGGCGTGTCCGCCCAGGCCCAGCGCGGCATGACCCTGATCGAGATCATGGTCGTCGTCGCCATCATCAGCCTCATCATGGGTGGTGTGGGCATCATGGCGTTCAATCGCTACCAAGACGCCCAGGCACAAGACACCAAGAACCAGACCATCACCATCCAGGGGGCGATCGAGCAGTATCGGACCTCCAAGCGTGGCAAGTGCCCCAAGACGCTCCAAGATCTCAAGGCGGCGGGCTTCATTTCGCGCGTCGCCAAGGATGCATGGGGCAACGACTTCCAGTTCAAGTGCCCCGGTGAGAAGGCCGCGGTCGATGTGGTCTCGCCCGGCGAGGACGGCGAGTTCGGCACGGCCGACGACATCGCCAACTACGAAGAAGAAGCCGAAGCCGACAAGAGCTGAGCCCCACCTGCGCGATTTCCTCGATCCCCGGACCCATGACCATCCATCACCATCGCTCGCCGCGTCGCGCTCGCCACCGCAACAGCCGTGGCATGACGCTCATCGAACTGATGATCGTCATCGGCGTGATGGCGCTGATGGTGGGGATGGTGATCATCGGGTTCGGGGCCAGTCGCAACGCCGAGGTCTCGCGTGCCACCAACCAGGTGGCCAACCTGATTCGCTACGGCTACGACAAGGCGCGGGTGACCGGCGACTACTACCGCCTGCTGATCAACCTCGAGGACAACACGATCATGCTGCAGGAGGGCAGCGACAAGATGTACCTGCCCGCGACCGACCGTGACGGCAAGATTGCCGAGGTCGATCCCTCCAAGCTCGAGGAGCAAGCCGAGCGGGACAAGCGGGCGGAGGCCTCCTACAACCAGTCAATCCAGGCCGAGGTCTACAACGAAGGTGGCTCCGGTGGTGGCGGGGCGGAGGGCTCCGACTTCGATCCCTATGCGGCGCAGCGCCGCAAGGTGCCGCGGCGTCGGCCGCCGTTGTTCGACTCGTTCGAGGAGGAGAACACCCTCTCCGAGCTCAAGAAGCCGATTCGGATGCCCGAGGGCGTCAAGATCACCTACGTCCGGACCGCCGACGACCTCGAGGCGATCACCAAGGGCGAGGCCAGCCTGTTCTTCTTTCCTCGGGGCCGCACGCAGCAGGCGTACATCCAGATCGAGGACGAGGAGGTCAAGGCTCGCTACACGATCAAGGTGCAGCCGCTGACCGGTCGCGTGACCATCGTCGACGGGCACGAGGAACTCGTGCTTCCCGACGACCCCACCGACGAAGAGGACGACCTGGGCAATCGCATCGAGCGGAGGACCCTGTAGCCATGGCCACTCCAGCCCCCTCCAAGGCGCAGACGCGAGGATTCACCTTGCTCGAGGTGCTCGTCGCCGTCGCGATCTTGTCCATCTCCCTGTCGTCGCTGCTGAGCTCGCAGATGGCGAGCCTGCGGGCCACC
>JAHZJA010000530.1 GCA_022601155.1 Deltaproteobacteria bacterium
GAACTGGTGGACGATGCTCGCTCCCACGCCCGGGCCAGCCGCGACTTTGTCGAGGCTCTGATACTCGCGAGTGGACGTCTGTTGGACGAGCATCGCTTCGAGGAGATCCTCCCCCTCGCCGAGGAAGCGGTCGCTGCGGCCGCCGAGCTCGGTGACCCGATGCTCACCTTGGAGTCGAAATCGTGGCGCGCGGTGGGCCTGTTGTTCCGGGAGTCGTTCGACGAGGCATTTGACATCCTCGATGCCGAGCTCCCGCTGCGTGCTGGATCCCGCTCCTCCCGCGCGTTCCTTGCGTTTGGTACCCGCTCGGTGTCGTACCCCGATGAGCCCAAGCTCGAAGCGTTGTACGAGCTGTCGGAGATCGTCGGGTATGCGCTGATACGTCAGCGTGACGGGACCTACGTACGCGCTGTTGGAGCGATTGCCGAGCGCTACTCGGGAACCGAGCATGCCGTCGCTCTGAACGCGCGGTTCGAACGCGCCCTCGCGAAGCTTCGCCGCGGCTCCGACTGGCCCACGCAGCTACGGACCATCGTCGAGCAGGCCGAGCAGCGACAGCTCCCGGAGACCGCGGCCGCGGCTCGACGAGCGCTGGACCGGTAGCTCGGTGACGAGGCTCGCCCCCAGCGGGCGTGGAAACTTCGGCGGCCTGGACGGCCCCCGCTGGCTGCGATCGTACTCGGGTGATCGCTGATACCGCAGGTGGTACGCGAACCCTCGCCCAATTGAATCTCCGTGGGGATGAAGGCATCGCGCTCCGTCATCCATAGATGACCACACCGGGTTGCGCGGCGTGCCACGGGGGGCATGTCCGCGTCGATGCTGCGTCGCGCGGGTCCACTCGGATCCCGGAGCGGCATCAGTCTCCCACCAGCTGTCGACGACGGGGAGTGATGGCGATGCATCTGTTGCGAAAATCGAAGATCGGTCGACGACGAATGCTTCGCGGGCTCGCCGGCGGGGCTGCCGTCGCGGTGGGGCTGCCGATGCTCGACGCGATGCTCGATGACCACGGGACCGCGCTGGCGAGTGGGGTACCGCTACCGCTCCGGTTCATCTCGTTCTTGTTCGGCAACGGCGTGGTGCTCGATCGCTTCGAGCCCACCGTCACCGGTGCGGCGTGGCAGCTCAGCGAACAGCTCACGCCCTTCGCCGCGGTCAAGGACTACGTCACCGTGTGCACGGGGATGCGTAACCCGACGACCTCGTTTCCCTACCGCCACCACGAGGGGATGACCGCCTTCTCCGGGTACGATCTGGAGATCGACAGCGCCGGGGCCCTGGCCTCCAACTGGGGCGGCCCGACGATCGATCAAGTGATCGCCGACATCATCCAGTCGCAGCAATCCACGCTCATCCACTCGCTCCAGGTGGGCGGCACCAAGTTCGAGAGCGTGGTCAACCTCGGCAACACGCCGCGGGTTTTGTCTTGTGCTGGCGAGCCAGGAAACCTGGTCCCCAAATTCCCCCTTCGCGACCCTCGCGCCGTGTGGCAGGCGCTGTTCGGAGAGCTGGTCGAGCCCCAGGACGACGACGGGCTTCGGCTCGGGGTGCTCGACGTGGTCCGTGACGACATCAGCGAACTCCAGTCTCAGCTGGGCCAGGTCGATCGCCATCGCCTGGAGGCCCACGTCCAGAACATCGCCGAGCTCGAGCACAAGATCGCCGCCACGCCGCCCATGTGCACGTTTCCGCCGATGCCAGTCCACCTCAACGACGAGGTGAACGGCGAGGAGGACTTGGTGCTCACCAACCGGCTCATGGCCGACCTCATCGCCTACGCGTTCCGCTGCGATCTCACCCGCGTGGCATCCAACCTGTTCTGCGCGGTGGCCAACGAGGCGATCATGACCCAGGCCGGGTCGACCAGCACTCACCATCACCATAGCCACGTCGTCGATGTGGGCTATCACCTCAACATCATGTTCTGCATGGAGCGGCTCGCCGAGCTGATGCAGGTGCTGCACGAGACTCCCGACGGCGAGGGAAACCTGCTCGACTCGACCCTGGTGTTCGCCAGCAGCGAGATCTCACAGGGATGGTCGCACTCGATTCAACGTCAGCCGATCATCGTTGGGGGTCACGGTCGGGGATACCTGAGATACCCCGGCATCCACCACCAGGCGATCGCGCAACGGCGCCCCGGGGACGATGTCACTGCCGCGGGTAGCACCACCGACATCCTGCTGACCCTCGCGCGCTGTTTCGAGCCCTCGCATCCGCGGATCGGGGCCGGCGCCTCGGCTTCGGAGACCCCGTTGGCCGCGATCCTGGCCTGAGGGGCTGTCGTCGTTGTCCGACGGGCTCGTTGCGAGTAGTCGTTGCGGTCGAGGCTGACCGGGCTCCCCTCGCTCGACCTCACCCGCAACGGCATCGGGGGCGAGGGAGCGGCGGTGTTGTCGAAGCTGACCGAGCTCAGCTCGCTCGACCTCGGTGACAACGGCATCGGGGACGAAGGAGCGGCGGCGTTGTCGAAGCTGACCGGGCTCAGCTCGCTTCCACCTCAGTGACAACAGCATCACTGCCGGCATCGAGCACCGCCTCGGCGGTGCTCGATGATGTGCCCGA
>JAHZJA010000531.1 GCA_022601155.1 Deltaproteobacteria bacterium
CGACTAGCCGCTCGGCTCACCGCCCCCTTTCCAGTTCTTCACTCGAGACGAGGGGCCAAGGTGGCCCCTCGTCTGTCACTCCGCACGCGACGACACACCCATGTACCCGCCGATATCCCGTTTCGTTCGCCGCGCGACCAAGCTGTCGATGCTCGGAGCCGCGGCCCTCTATTGCCTGCTGTTGGTCCTGTACAACATGCCGTACAACCCGCTCGTCGCGGTGCTCAAGCCGGGCCTGGACGCCACCATCGGCTCGTACGCGTCGCAAAACTGGCGGCTGTTCGCGCCCACGCCAACCACCTCCGACGTGGCCATGGTCGTCGGTTGCGTCGATGCTCAGACGGCCGAGACACTGGCCGTCAACGCAGAGCGAGGGGAAGATGCGACGTTCGATGGGCCCTGGCACGACATCACGCTGCCGCTTTGGAAGAGTCACCAGGCCAACCGACTGAGCGCCTACGATCGACTCTCGCGGCCCCAGACCAACGCCGCTCGCGACTATCTGCAGATGCCGGCCGACCTCGTGCCGTGGGGCAAGTCCTGCAAAAACGGCGACGAGCGAGCCTGCCGCTACTTCGAGGAGCGCGCCGCGAGGCACCGCGTCGGTGCGACCCACAATCTTCGCCGCGTCGCGTCCTCGTACTGCCTTGCCGCGCACCCGGATGCCACCGCGGTGGCCGTGCGCCTCCGCGAGACGGCGGCCACCCCCTGGTCAGCCCGCTACGACCGCGAGCCTCGGGTGGTGAAGGACGGCGACCTCGGCATCTTCCCCCTGGACACGACCATCATGCCCGCGCCCATGTACGGCGCCGGGCAGGAGAGCTGAAGCGATGATCAACGAATGCGTACGCTGGATCTCCGACGCCCCTCGGCACCGCCGCGGCATCCGCTGCCTGCAGGTTGCGCTGGGCCTGGCGCTGTTGTTCCGGACCTTCACCGAGGCCCCGTTCGCGGCCTACTTCTGGGGCCCCGAGGGGCTCGGCCAGACCTCCACCCAGGCCATGCTCGGGCCGCTGGGCATCGTGATGGATCGAACGTTCGACGCGGTCTGGTCCGTCTACCTCCTGCTGGCCGTGCAAGGCGCCGTGGGGCTCGCCCTCATCGTCGGGTGGCGCACCCGAATCGTGACCGCCATCGGCTTCGTGGTGTTCGTCTCGTTCGAGTACCGACTGCACTCCATCACCGATGGCGGTGACAACGTCACCCGGCTCGCACTGATGTACATGGTGATGCTGCTGCCCGCGGGCGCCAAGGATCCGCCCCCGGGGTCGATGCGGACGTTCGTGCACAACCTGGGCGTGCTGCTGCTCGGCTTCCAGGTGCTGGTGATGTACTTCACCACGGGCATCATGAAGGCCAACGGTGCGCTGTGGCACCAGGGCACGGCGCTGTATCTGATTGGCCAGGTCGAGTGGTTCTCGCTCGATGGCATGCGCGACATGTTCAAGAACCCGCTGGTCGTCGTGGTGGCGACCTACTCCACCGTCTTGTGGCAGGTGTGGTTCCCGATGGGGGTGTTCACCCGCTTCCGCATGTTGTTCGTGGGGGTGGGCGTGCTGTTCCACGTGGGGATCGGCGTGTTCATGGGCCTGGTCTGCTTCTCGACCGTGATGTTGGGGCTGGAGCTGTTCCTCCTGACCGACGCCGAGCACGTCAAGATCGCCGGCTGGGTCCGGTCCGCCCGAGACCGAGTGGTCGCGCTGTGGCCAGCGTCGGGTGTGCGGGGGAGGGTGCGAGCATGAAGAGGTTCGCCCCTTGGTTCGTGGTGGTGCTGGCCGCGTTCGCGTGGTGGATGACATTGTCCGAGCGTCCAGCCTCGGCCGACACCACGACTGCCGCCACCGCGCCTCGCCCTCGTGTCCGGGCGGCGCTGCTGCCCAACTCGGACCACGGCACCTCGGCGGCCGGTGCCATTGCCGACCCTCGCGGCGAGCTGTGGCTCGAAGGACAGGTTGTCGACGCCCACGGCGACGGCGTCGCGGGAGCGTGGATCCACATCGATGCTCGCCCGCCTGTCATCCTCACCGCCGACGACTCTGGGTTGTTCGAGGTGGAGGGGCTGCTGCCGATGCGGTACCGCATCTCGGCGCGTGATGGCGCACAGGTGGCCCGAGCGGTGACCGTGGACCTGGGCCCACAGACCGAGCCTGTCCAGCTTCAGCTGGCGCCGGCCAGTCGGGTGCGGATCTCCGTCGTGGACCTCACTCTGGAGACTCCGGTCGCGCAGGCGCGGGTCGAGATCGTCGATGTCCCCGGAGCCGACAGTCCCACCAACGCCCAGGGGCTGGCGACGATAGCCGGGATCGGCGGAGGGCAGCACTACGTGCGGGTCAGCCATCCCGAGTTTGCCACCGCCGTGCTGCCCCTGGTCCTGACCGATCAGGCGCGCTCGCTCGACCTGTCGGTGGCCTTGGACCGGGGCGGAGCTGTCGACGGCATGGTGGTGGCTCCCGATGGGAGTGCCGTGCCGGACGCGACGGTTCGGGTGCTGGCGCCGGGGTTCGAGGCTCAGTCGGCCTGGTTGCCCGCCGCGACGACCGACCAAGACGGACGGTTCTCGTTCCCGGCGATTACGTCGGGCCGCTATGCGTTCACCGCCAGCGCGCACGGCTACGCCGACGAGAGCTCTGCGGTCGTCTCGGTGACGACCGGCGGCCGGGTCGAGCTGCCCGCCATCGAGCTGTCGTCGGGCCAGACCCTCGATGGACAGGTCCTCGACGAGAACGAGCAGGGCGTCGGCGGGGCCCTGGTGCGGGTCGCGTTGGCAGGGGCCGGTCTGTCGGCCAGCCGCCAGTGGCAGGTGTACAGCGATGCTGCCGGTCGATTCAGCGTGCAGGGGCTGCCCCCACAGGCGATCGAGGTGGTCGCCATGCACGGGGTGCAGCGCTCCGAGTCCATAGCTCTCGACCTGGCCGGCGACTCGCCGCCCGCCGAGATCGAGCTGGCCTTGGTCGTCGACGGGGTGATCGCGGGGGCCGTGGTCGACACCGAGGGCGAGCCCGTCGCCAGTGCTCGTGTCGTCGCGATTCCGGCGATCGAAGGCCGAAGGGGGAGCATCGCCAGCTATCGGCTCGCGGGGGATCTCGAGGCCATCGCCGATGCACAGGGGCAGTTCGAGTTCAGCGCGCTGCGACCGGGTCGCTATGTCCTGCGCGCCTCGCCACCTGGGCGAAGCCGCGATGCCGCCCTGCAACAGGCGGGGCAGGCGGAGGTCACCGGGACCCGCGATGCACGGTTGGTGACCTCCGGTGGGGGCACGATCCGCGGGGTCGTGGTCGACGAAGACGGAGTTGCGGTCCGATCGCTGCGGGTTCGGGTCGACACCGCGGTTGCGCGGGTGAAGGCCACGCCCGGCGGGCAGTTCGTCGCTGATGTCGACGCGGCGGGACTCCACATGCTCACGTTGGAGGCGCCTGGTCTCACCAGCCACACGATCGAGGATCTCCAGCTGGGTGAGGGTGATGACCTCGACTTGGGCACCGTCACCATGCTGGCGGGCGCGTCCGTGGATGGCGTGGTCGTCGACGACCAGGGCCGGCCGATCGCGGGGGCGCGGGTGGTGGCTGGCTTCCAGATCGTCGGGCGAGGGACGAGCGTGGGACATCCGATCACGGTGGGCGGCGACCTGGGGCTCGCCCAGGTGACCACCGATACGTCGGGTCGCTTCAGTCTCACTGGGCTCGACGGCTCGGCCGGGGCGATTGCGGCCGAACACCAGGCGTATGGGCGCTCGGCTGCGGTCCCGCGCTCGGCGGCGGGGCAGGGCCCGTTGACACTCGTTCTCGAGCCTACGGGGTCTGTCACCGGCCAGGTACTGCGCGGTGGTGAGCCGGTGACGGGGGCGACGGTGGAGGCCGTGGGCTCGAGCAGTGCGCGAGCGCGTATTCTGGCGGAGACCGACAGTCGCGGACGCTTCAGCTTCGAGGCGCTGGCGGCGGGGAGCTGGACGGTGCACGCCAAGGTCTCGCGGCGGGCCACCTCGGCACATGTGACCTCCGAGTCGGTCACCGTGGCTTCGGGAGCGACCGCTCGGCTCGACATCGATATGGCCGGCGGCGACGCGACGGTGGAGGTCCGCCTGGGGCCTGGCCACACGGGGGTGAGCTTCGCTCAGGTCCATCTGGTGCCGGGGTCGATCGACAGCACCCGCGCCGGAGAGCTCGACGACACGCTCGCGGGTCTTACCGGATCCGCGTACTCGGACATCCTGGTTGGGCGTGCACCGGTCGTGTTCGAGCAGGTCAGCGCAGGAGCGTGGTCGGTCTGCGTGACGCTGGTCTCGACCGATCCCGAAGATCCTCGACAGGTGCGCGCGCTCCAGCTGCGGGCCGCGACGCTGCCGACCCAGTGCCAAGCTCTGAACGTCGCGAAGGGAACCCACACGGTTTCGATCTGAAGTGCGTGCAGGGGGTACGGAGCCGTGGCCTCGGCGGGTCCACGGCTCCGTACCCGTCGGGTGACCGGCACACCCAAGACGGCACCGCCGCGGTGAACGCTACGTGCAGGGCGACGAACTCGCCGAGCATTCGCCGTGAGCGTCGAGCGACCGGAGGCCTGCTCGAGGATCGCCGACTGCCTTCGTATTTCGACAACCGCGACTCGATTGCACCGCATGAAATCGCGGCGCAATCGAGTC
>JAHZJA010000532.1 GCA_022601155.1 Deltaproteobacteria bacterium
GAGTGGCCGCGGCCGTTCGTCTACAGGGTGGCCAACCGTCATCTGCGCAAGCACGCGGACAAGTGCCGCCGAACGGCGACGAGCCCGGACATGACCATGTTGCCCGATGACCTCGAGCTGGGGTCGACCGCACGGCGAGACGACGTGGAGTACATGGCCCGGCTCAATATCGACCAACGCATCATGCTGCGAGCGATGCGGCGCTTGGGCGGTCGTTCGAGTGCGGATTTCATGATCACCGACGACCAGCGCATCCTCTATCTGAGGTTTTGGGTTGGCATGACCCAGCAAGAGATCGCCGATGTCTTCGAGGTCCCGCGCGGAACCTTGCTGGGCCGACTGCGCAAGGCCATCGCGGACGTGCGGGCGCAGATGGAGGAGATCGAGCAAGAGGAACCCGGCTCGACCAAGACCTCCGCCACCTTGCTGGACCGGTGGTGGGCGCGCCTGGAGGCGGCGGAGCAATGAGCCGCGCGAACCGAGTCGCCAATCCGCAAGATCCCGCGATCAATCGTTCGCCCCGCGGGCATCAAGGGGAACACGAGGCGAGCATGAACATCGAAGATCTACCATTGCTCGGTCATGCCCCCGAGAGCTTGGAGACCCGGGCGCTGCGGGCACAGATGGCCACCGCGCTGTTCGGGCTCGAAGCGCCCGACGTCATGAAGATCGGCCGTTTCGTCCTGACCAAGGAACTGGGGGTTGGTGGCCAAGGGGTCGTGTACGAGGCTGAAGACCCGGAACTGGACCGCCGGGTTGCGCTCAAGCGTTTGTCGGTCGATGCGCCTGGGCATCGCGATCGCATGCGCAAGGAAGGCCGTGCCCTGGCGAGGGTCGATCACCCCAATGTCGTGCGGATCCACGAGGTCGGTGAGGATGAGACCGACCGGATGTATCTAGTGATGGAGCTGGTGCAGGGACGGTCGCTCGACCAGTGGCTGGTCGAGTCGACGCACCACTGGACGGAGGTGGTCGAGAAGATGGCGGCCGTAGGTGAAGGGCTGGCCGCCATCCACGAGGCGGGCATGCTGCACCGCGACATCAAGCCACACAACATCGTCATGCAGGACGACGGCACCGCCAAGCTCATCGACCTGGGGATCGCGGTGCTCGATGCAGTGGGTGGCGCCCCGGGACAGGACGATGCGGTGGGGACGGCCGGCTACATTGCTCCCGAGAGATTCAGTGGTCGGCTGGATGCACGCAGCGACCAGTACGGGTTCTGTGTGACCCTGTATGAAGCGCTTCACGGCGTCAGGCCACCGCTGGCCATGACGCGGTCGGCATCCGTGGACTCGCTGAAAGCCAACAATCGACAGCGCAGGCCGGCCCTTCGTGAGATCATCGACGAGACGAAGCCCGCGGGGGCGCCGTCGGTTGGGCACGTCGCTATCGACGATGCACCCGGCCGGCTGCAAGCCGTACTCGCCCGCGGCATGCAACAAGATCCAAACCGCCGCTACGCGGACATGCGGGAGCTGGTTGTGGCCCTGCGCGACACGCTTCCCCGGCCGCGTCGTTGGCAGACGATGGCGCTCGCCGGGCTGGTCGCCGCCGGGGCTGGCCTCGGTGTTGCTCTCGCCGCGTCGGGCGGCGGAACTCCGGGGCCCTGCGACACGGCGGACCCCGCTCGGTCCCTGTGGAGTGAGACCGCCAAAGAACGGGTCCGCGATGCGTTTTCACGGGCGGATGGGTCGGATGCCGACCGAGCGTTTGCCGTCGTCGACGGAATGGTGATGGATGCCACGCAGGCCCTCGACGGCGGCTGGGCCCACGCCTGCGCTTTGCCCCGCGAAGCCAGCGCTCGACCGGTGGAGGTCGCCGCATTGCAGTCCAAGCACCAAGCCCTGCGCGCCATCGTGGAGGCATTGGCGGCATTCCAAGGTGCGGGTCTTTCCCAGGTCACGGTGCGGCTGGGCAGCGAGTTGGCCAGGTTGAGGGAGTCGGGCCCGCGCGACGCCTGTGAACAGACCGAGGCGATGCTCGAGGCCACGCCGTTGGTCGTAGAGATCGAAGACCTGCGCCGTCGATCGTCCGCCGAGTGGATCGCAGGGCGCTACGATGTCGCGCTGACGCTGGCAGGCGAGGCGCTGGAACTGGCCGAGGGTGAACAGCTCGAGCCGGTTCGCGTGCGCCTTCAGTACGACCGCGGTCGCATGGCGCTCGAGGGGCTGCACGTCGAGCAGGCCCTCCGCGATCTGGACGACGCTCGCTCGCAGGCCGAAGTGCTCGGGTGCGACGGTGTGGGGGCCCAGGCCCACGCGCTCTATGCCAAGGCCGAGCTCGTGGGCGGGCACGGCAGCCTCGAGCGCGCCGATCAGGCGTCGCGGGTGGCACTGCAGAAGCTCGAACGTACGGGCACTCGGGGCACGCGCCGAGTCGATGCGCTCAAGAGTCGCGGGTTGGTGAAGCAGCGACGGGGCGCCTTCGCAGAAGCAGCTGAGCACAACCAGGAGGCCCTGGCCATCTTGGCGGCCTCCAATGACCCGGACTTGCTCGCCACGACGGACATCATGCTCAACCTCGGCGTCACGCAGGCACAGTGGGGCAAACGGGACGAGGCGATCGCCACGCTGAAGGAAGCCATCGAGATCCGCGAGGGCGCGCTGTGGCCCGACCACCCGAGCATGTACAAGCTCCACTCGAGCCTGAGTCGTCGTCTGCTGAACAAGGGCGACCTCCCGGCGTCGAAAGCTGCGCAGGCGAGGGCGCTCGAGATCGCCACCGCGGGCCTTGGGCCGGAGCATCCGCGGGTCGCGACCCTGCACATCGCGATGGCTCAGGTGCTCAGCTATCAACATGAGTGGAACGACGCGCTGCGGCACGCGCAGAAGGCCGACGGAGTCCTGGCGAGGGCCCACGGGCCTCGCGACCTTCGGCGGATCGATGGGCTCGAAGCAATTGGCCGGGTGCACATGGGCGCTGGGGCTCCAGCATTGGCGATTCCAGTGCTCACGCAGGCTCTCGAGATTCAGGCTGGTTCCGACAAGGCGACCGCTTGGGACCTTGTGATCGGGCGCGGCACACTGGCCCGCGCCTATGCTCGCAACAGTGAACTTGCGACCGCGTTGTTGCTGTACGAGCAAGCATATCCGATCGTGGAGGCGGACCCTGCCGGACGGAACCATCCCTTTGTTCCCGAGATGTTGGCCGGGTGGGGTGAAGCACTGGTGGAAGCAGATCGACACGCCGAGGCGGCCGAGCATTTGACCAAGGCGGAGTCGTGGTGGGCCGAGCGTGGCACCAACCCCGAGCGTTTGGCTCACGCACGGTGGTGGCTGGCACAGGCGAAGTGCACGACCGCGCCCGAACGGGCGCAGGCGCTGGCCCGTGCCGCACTGGAGTATTTCGAGTCCGCGCAGGCCGTTGCCGCGCAGGCCGTTGCCGCGAACCGTATGCGCGAGGAGATTCTCGAATGGTTGAAACGTAGATGTGTGGTGGCCCAATGAAGGTTGACCACGGAGCGAACAATACGAAGCAGGATGGCCCTCGGCACGAGGGCAGAAGGGAACGCGTGACGATGACTACGATGAGGTACGCCAAGGCCTGGGTGACGACCAACGGACAAACGAGAGTGACCGATGTCTCCGGCCTCGAGATCGACCCCAAGGGCTGGATCGCCAGGGTTGCTGAGGTGGGCGGAACCGTGACGCTTCGTGTCATCGGGTCGGGGTCGAGTCAGAGTCCAATCGTCGGGGTTCGTTCGGTGTCTCCCCCGACCGCGACCAGCCCGGCAGTCACGGTGTGGACGGCGGCCAATGGCGAGTTCGTGTCGCCCGCCTTCGTCCATGGCGACGAGTTTCGCATCGAGGTGAGCACAGCCGACGAGCCGACACCGGTCCCGGTGGGGGGCGGTTACTTCCGGGTGGTCGAGGAAGGGGGCGGATGAGCGGACGCGTGGTGGCGTTGGGGGCAGCGGCAGATTGCGACGTTGGCGTCCCTGAGTCGGGCGCAGCCGTCCTACGGCTTCGCACCCGTTCGGACGTCAACGTGCCAGGCCATGCGCTACTCATCGGCTCGCCATTCAACAACTTGGGTGGAGTGGGGAGCTGTCTGCGACGAGTCATCTCCTGGCTGATACCGCTGTACGAGGTCGTCGAGGGCCCATTGGAGCCGACCAAGGCGAACATCGAGACTCAGGTGGCGGAACTGCTGCGCGTTGTACAGCCGGGAGACCAGACGCTCGTCTACTACGTTGGTCACGGGATGCAGGGGCTGCCGGATCCCGAACACCACGATCAGCCAGTGACGGCCCTGCTCCCTATCGATGCCCTTCTGCGTGACGAGACCGGCCCGAATTTGATCCCCGGCAATGACGTGGTGGAGTGGCTCGAGCAACTGGCCGACAGCTGCGGTGTGCCGCCGCCTGGGCCCATGCAACGCAGTCGTCGGCATGACGAGGTCACCGCCAGTGTGACCATGATCTTCGAGTGCTGCCACTCCGCGGGTGTGATGGGTGATTGGCCCGCCGCCGCGGTCGACTGCACGGCCATCGTCGAGGCGATGGGGCGGAAGCTCGAGGAGCGCGTCCGTCGTGGTGGCGCCGATCCTCTGCCGCGGGTGGTGCGGGTCATGGCGTCTGGGCGCGACGAATGGGCCCAGGGCCCAACCGTCAATGACGTGGGCGTCATGACGCATGCCCTGGTGGACCTGTTGGAGGCGCATCCCGATGAGCCTTGGTGGGCGGTAGTGGACCGTCTACGCATGCAGTGGACGGAGTCGACGCAGCACCCCCAGATTGCGGGGCCCGATGCGCTGATTCCACTGTCGGGACGACGGTTCGAGCGGCCCGCAGACATGTGGCCCTGTCGCCGGATCGCACGGGACTGGTGGCATTGTGCGCTGGCTGAGGCGGCCGGATGTCGGCCCGGCCAAGCTGTCGTGTTGACCTCCTCGCTCGCCGTTGGCGGGCAAGCCCGGGGGCGGTTCGAACTCGATGAAGACGGTGTCTTGGGTATCCGTTTGGTGGCCGACGCCGTGCTCTCCAAACAGGACTTCGCCTGGGCCACCCGGCGTGCGGTGGTGCGTCGCGCGGTGGTGAATGTCCGCGGAGGTGATGCGCATGCGCGTGCCGCATTGCTCACAATATTGAAGCGGTGCGCCCACGCCCGCGACGAGGGGCCCAAGCCACCGGGGGCTCCTGAGACCCTGCGGCGAGGTAGGCGGTCGTCGACGGTGGCCACGTTCGAACTCGATTCCGACGGGGTTGTCCTGCGCGACCGGTGGGGTGACGCCGTGGTGCGGGGCGAGCTGGGTGACGAAGCATTGTGGGAGTCGTGGCTCCACCGGCTCGTTGTCCTCGACGACTGGTTGGCGATGGAGCACCGGGCGCGGGGCTGGCCCGACGATGGATTCACGCTGCGCTGGGGCACATGGCAACAAGGTCGGCCTCGGGTATGGGGCGAATCACCACCAACCCTGAGTGCACAGACTCCAGTGTGGGTGGAACTCGAGGCATCGATCGCTTGTATGCCTGCGTTCGTTTCCCTGTTTCGTGTACGAGGGGATCGAGTCGTGGAGGCGCTGACGCCCCACATACCGGGGGGGCTGCCCATCGCCGACCGATACCCCCTGGTTGGGCTGGGTAGGGGCGCGGAGCCGCTCCAGATGCAGTGGCCACCAGGTCTCGATGGCGATGGACCGCAGTGGGAGCAGTTGGTCTTGATGGTCAGCGATCGGCCGCTGCCGTTGGTGCTGCTGCGGCGAGGGGGAGTGCGGGGCGGGGGTGGCAACCGACCTAGCGCGGCTCGGCTTGGGATGTGGGTGCGGCCGTATCGACTCGTTTGTTCGTAGTGCGGGGCTTGTGGTGCCGAACTCATCCAGGTTCACATAGTCCGCATCCTGGATCTGTCGCTCGCGCCATGCCGGCCACCCTTCGTCGCGGTTGGGGACGAGTACGGCGGCATGGACCTCGATGCTGTCGCCACACTGGCGCGCCGCCAGCCAATGAACGAAATGCGGAGCAACGGTCGTCTCCGCGTCATAGCTGACGAAGGCACGAGGCATGTTCATCGGGGCACCTCCACCCGTCGCAGTAGCCCGCACAACACCTCCGCCGCGGCCCTGGCGGCGAAGGCCTTGAACCGATCGGACTTGTCCGCGTCGGCATGATCCATCACGCCCTTGGCCACCGCGAACGGAAGGCGCCGCTTACGGGCGAGCTGCCCGATGGTGGCAGCCTCCATCTCCACGGCCAGGGTCCTGCGCATTCCGCCGCGGGTCAGGCGTCCCCAGATCTCGCCGTCGGTCGCCACCGCGTTGCCGCTGCCCATCGGTCCTACGTGCACGTGGTACGGCGCCTGCTCGACGAGCTGCCCGTGGAAGGCCAGCTGATTGGCGACGGCCTCCCGTCCCGCTTTGGTGAGGGTGAAGGCTCCACCGCGTAGCTTCACCAGTCCTTCGTTCGTCAGGCCCTCGAGGATGCCGCTGCGGTGCTCGTCGGGGATGTAGCGACGCAGGGCCCCGGCTCGTAGGGGGTCTCGGCCATCGCGCAGCTGCCCGAGGAACCACCACCGGCCTTGTGCCTTGGTCGCCGGTGAGTAGCCGTGCATCCCTTCGGCTGGTCCCGCGAAATCCTGCGCCGCGCGCAGCCACGGATCCGTCATGGTGCTGACCCACAGATCACCCTGGAATTCCCCGTTTTTAAGCTCGCCCAGATCGTACTGAAACACCCGCTCCGCGATCACCACGTCACCGCGATCGGTGTCCCCGGGATGACCGGCACAGACTCCGCACATCGCAAGGCCGCGGGGAGCGAGCGCGTCGAGCAGCGGGGCTGTGACCGTGGCGGTGGCGATGCCGGCCATCTCGGTCAGGCGCACCGCAGCCACCCGTACCGGACCGTGCGCCCCGTCGAAGGTCGCAAGGCGTCGGGGAGGATCGTCGTCGACGCGCGTCCACGGCTCCCGGAGCCCCTCGCTGACCGATAGCAGCGCATCGAGCTCATCCCGAAGGGCGGTCACGATCAACACGTCGAGGGGGGATGTGCTTGAGTCACCCGAAAACACCAGTGCATCGCTCGACTCGGGGCTCGGTCTCGCGTAGAGCCGTGCCTGGCCCGCGACATCTTGCCCTTCGGACATCCACGCGAGCGTCGTCATCTTCAGCGCGCGGGGCACATCGAGCTGGGGATGGGACGTCAGCCGCTCGTAGAGCGTGGCGGAGAACAGCGGGGCCCACTCGTCGGGATATTCGCCCTCGAAGCCGATGGCGAAGCGAGCATGTCCAGCCGCGGCCTCGGCCAGCGCGGTCGAGCCGCGCGCGGTAAAGGTTACCAGCACGGGTGCCGGGCGGAGCTCGGCGAGTATATTGGCGAGTTGCCGCGGTGACACGAAGATCTCGTTTTCGTCGAGTTCGCTCTGGAGGATCAGATGCCCCGAGGCGTGATCGGTATGGCCGCTGAAGTGCACGAGCATGGGCCGATGCGCGTCGAGGTCGCGGACCACGTCGGCGAACGACGCCATCGGGCTCATGACGAGGTGACAGCGGCTCCCCGCCGCGTTCTTGATCGCCTTGAACTCCGTGTCCAGCCGGAGGCGGGCGCGAGGCTCGGCGCCGTTGGCGGTGAACACGAGGAGGGTCAACGGCCGCTTGGGCGGAGTCGGAAGCGTGAGCGTCGAAATTGTGCGCTGGTGGGGGACGGTCGCAGGAAC
>JAHZJA010000533.1 GCA_022601155.1 Deltaproteobacteria bacterium
CAGCGGCAGATGGGGCACCCCCGGCGGAAGCAACAACAGCTCGCCCTCGCGGATCGGAATGTCGACGTGCTCGCCGTCCTCCACGACGCGCAGCACGATGTCGCCCTCCACCTGGAAGAACAGCTCCGGCCCCTGCTCGATGTGGAAGTCCTTGCGGGCGTTGGGGCCGCCCACGACCATCACGATGAACCCACGCTCCTCGAACACGCGGGCGTTGCCGACCGGAGGCCGCAGCAGCTCGCGGTGCTGTTCGATCCAGCGGCGAAGATCGATGGGGGCCAGGCCGATCATCGGCCAAGGATAGCGAACGTCGGTTCGTCGCGGCGGCTACTCGGCGGGCATCGTGCGAGAGGAGGGCTGGGTCTCGTTGGGCTCGCCGTCGAACTGGGCGGGCTTCCAGTCGGGGGGCACCGCATCGCCCTGGTCGTCGACGGCGGTTGGATCGGCCACGCCGAACAGGTCGCGGAGATCCTCGATGATCATGTACAGGGCCGGCACCACCAGCAGCACGATGAACGTGACCAGCAGGACCCCGAAGCCGAGGCTGATGGCCATCGGGATGAGGAACCGAGCCTGGATGGAGGTCTCGGCCATCATGGGGGCCAGGCCAAAGAACGTGGTCAGGGACGTGAGCAGGATGGGGCGCAGGCGACCCGTGCCGCCGTCGAGCACGGCCTGCATGGCCGACTTGCCCCTGCGCCGCTGACGATTGGTGGCGTCGATGAGGACCAGGGAATCGTTGACCACCACGCCCGACAGCGCGACCAAGCCGAACACGCTCATGATGCTCAGGCCGTAGCCCATCACCACGTGGCCGATGACCGCACCCACGAAGCCGAAGGGGATCACGGCCATGATGATGATCGGCTGCACGTAGCTGCGGAACGGGACCGCGAGCAGCGCGAAGATCACGAACAAGGCGAAGATGTAGTTGCGCCCGAGTGCCTGGAACGATTCCTTCTGCTCGCGCTGGGCACCGGCGAGCTCGATCTCCAGCCGGGGGTGCTCCTCCTTCAGGCTGGGGAAGACCTCCTTCTCCAGGTTGGAGATGATCTCGCGCGGGGAATCGACGCCTACGGCCAGCTCGGCCGAGACGGTGATGGTGCGCTGGCCGTCCTGGCGGTAGATCGCGGTCGCCGCTCGGCCTCGGTCGAGCTCGGCGACGTAGTGCAGCGGAACCTGGCCGCCGCGTGGAGTTCGAATGGTGAGCGTGTCGAGGTCGTGCTCGGAGCTGCGCTCGGCCTCCGGGAGCCGAGCCATGACCTTGATCTCGTTGCGCCCTCGTTGCTCGCGGATGGCCTCGGCGCCGTAGAACCGCGAGCGCAGCTGCATGGCAACGTCGTTGCTGGACAGACCCAGCGTGCGTGCCTGGGGGCTGAGGTGGAAGTCGAGCTGGGTCTTGCCCGAGGAGTACTCGTTGCTGATGTTCCGCAGGCCGGGATACGAGTAGAGGATCTGCTCGACCTCCTCGGAGAGCGTGGCGAGCACCTCGGTGTCGGGGTGCAGCAGCTGCACCGCGACCGCTTGCCCGGCGCCGGGACCACTGGCGCTGTTGAACGTCAGGGCATCGACCTTGGGCAGCGCAGGGGTCAGCGATTCCCACCGTGCCGTGAAGTCGGCGGACCCGAAGGCGCGCTCGTCGGAGGGGACCAGCGCCACTTCGAGCGCGACGAGGTGACTGCCCGAGTCGGGATCGCCAGCACCGGGGCCGCTCTGCTTGGCGCCCTGGCCCACGCGGGTGTACACGCCACGGATCGCGTCGGCGCCGTACTCTTCGACGACGGTGTCGAGCGAATCGGCCAGCACGGCGCGGACCTGCTCGGTGTTCTCCAGCGCGGTGCCGTAGGGAAGACGCGCCTCGACCGTCACCACGTCGCCCGCCAGCTGCGGGAAGAAGTTGAACGCGACCTTGCCCGCCGCGACGTAACCGACGGTCAGGATGAAGGTCGCGAGTGCGACGGAGAAGGTGATGTAGCGCTGGCGCACCAGCGCCGCGACGGTGGGCCGATAGACCCGCTGCGTGAACCAGGCCAGGCCCCCCGCCACCGCTCGCTGCACGCGCCCGGGTATCCCGATGAGCCCCTTGCGGGGCAGTCGCTTGGTCACCTTGGCGTGGCCCAGGTGCGCGGGGAGGACGAAGAACGACTCGATCAACGACAGCAGCAACACCGAGATGACCACCGTGGGGATCATCGTGAAGATCTTGCCCATCGTGCCCGGCACGAAGAACATCGGCGCGAATGCGGCCACGGTGGTGAGAATGGCGAAGGTGACCGGGGCCCGCCATCTCCTTGGCCGCGGCGATCGAGGCGGCCATGGGGGCCATGCCCTCGTCCATCATCGCGTAGGTGCGCTCGCCGACCACGATGGCGTCGTCGACCACCATGCCCAGCGTCACGATGAACGCGAATAGCGTGATCATGTTGATCGACAGATCGGTCCCCCCCAGCACCAAGAACGAGCCGAGGAAGGAGATCGGGATGCCGAGCGAGACCCAAAACGCAAGGCGCAGATCGAGGAACAGGGCCAAGATGACGAGCACGAGGACGAGCCCCGTCATCGCGTTGCGCAGCAGAAGGTCGATGCGACCCTTGAGGATCTCCGAGTCGTCGTTCCAGATGTCGACGTGAACATTGCTGGGCAGGCGCGATCGCAGGCTGTCGGCGTACTCGCGTAGCGCCGCGGACACGGCGGTCGGCGTCTCGTCTCCAACCCGATACGCCGTCAGCCGTACGGCGGGACGACCGTTGTAGAGCGAGTATTGGTCGGTGTCTTCGTAGCCATCGCGGATGGTGGCGATGTCGCCCAGGCGGACCTGGGCCCCGGCCGAGGTGCCGCGCAGGACGAGTTCTTCGAGCTCGTGCCCCATGCGGCGGCGGTCGGCGACCCGCACGAGGATCTCACCGCTGGATGTGTCGAGGCCGCCCCCCGGAAGCTCGAGTGAGGCGGCCGAGACCTCCGCCGAGATCTGCTGCAGGGTGAGTCCGTACTGCTCGAGCGTCTGGGTGGGGACCTCGATGGCGATCTCGAGCGGGGGCACGCCCTCCAGCTCGACCTGCGTGATGTTGTCGGACGCCAGCAGCTCGCGGCGCGCCTCCTCTGCGAGATCGTGCAGCGTGCGGAGATCCTGGTCCCCGGACAAGATCATCGAGACGACCTGCCGCCGCCGCTTGGCGAGGCTGACGGTGGGCTCCTCGGCCTCGTCGGGGAAGGTGTTGATGCGATCGACCTCGTTCTTGACGTCGGCGAGGACCTGCTCGGGCTCGGCATCGAGCAACAGCTCGATGGTGACGCTGCCGGAGCCCTCGCGCGCGGTGGAGTCGATCCGCTTGACGCCATCGAGGCCGCGGACGCGCTCCTCGATGGCCAGCAAGATGCCCTGCTCGACCTCGGCTGGGGCGGCGCCGGGGTACGGAACCGAGACCGTGATCTTGTCCAGAGCGAACTCGGGAAAGACCTCTTGCTTGGTCTGCACCACGCCGAGCACACCGCCGACGATGAGCACGAACATCAGAAGGTTGGCCGCGACGGAGTTGCGGGCCATCCATGCGAGGGGGCCCTTTTTGGGCACGGGGGGGCTGGGGGTGCTCATCGTCTCAGCCCTCCGCTTGGTCGTCGTCCTTGGCGGTTGGGTCCGCGCCCTTGGCGAGCGGGGCGGTGCCCTCGGAGGGCGGCGTCTTGGCCTCCGTGCGCACCTCCATGCCATCGATGGCAGGGGTGGGCGGGGTCACGACGACCCGATCGCCATCGCGCAGTCCCCCGCTGGCATAGACCTGCTCGTCGTCACCCCATGCGATCTGGAGCGTGCGTCGGTGCATGCGCTGCTCGTCGTCCACCACCCACACGTGGCGGCCCTCGAACACGGTGACGCGAGGCACGGCCACCACATCGCTGGGCGCCGACCCGGTCAGCTGCACGTCCACGAATGCGCCGGGCAGCAGCGGCAGCGCCCCGGGTGGGGGATCGAGGGGGTTGGCGATCTCCACCAGGACTTGAGCCGTGCGGCTCTCCGCATCGAGTTCGTTGACCAGGCGCACCACGGCTCCGGTGCGCTCCACGGTGCGCTGCGGTCCCAGCCGCTGGATCACCCGGGCGGGCGAGCCTTGCTCCGCGCCATAGCCGGGGATGTCCAGCAGCGCCAGGTCCTCCACGGGCACGGAGACCCGCACCCAGAACGCATCGGTCCCGACCAGCGTGGCGACGACCGAGCCGGGGGCCACGACCTCACCGACCTCGACCGACTCGCTGGCGACGGTCGCGTTGAACGGGGCGCGGATCACGGTGCGCTCGAGGTCGAGCTTGGCCTGCGAGACGGCACCGCGGGCAATGTCCACGCCGACCTCGGCGACCTCGCGTTGGGGAATGCGGCTGGCGAGGCGGCCGGCGCCGTCGGCATCGCC
>JAHZJA010000534.1 GCA_022601155.1 Deltaproteobacteria bacterium
CGAGCCCCGTTCCCCGGCACGGTCGTCCTCATGCTCGCGACGCAGGGGGAGGTGGTGCAGCCGGGGCAACCGGTCGCCTTGCTCCGCAACGACAGCCGCCGCGTGCTCCGTTTTGCCATCGATCCCGACGCGGTGGTGGGACTGGCTGCGGGCCAGATGGTGCACTACCGGCGCACCACCGATGGCGAGACGGGCACGGCCACCATCCAGAGCATTCCGGCCTCGTCGGATCCGAGAACCGGTCTCGTCTCGTCGAAGCCCAGCTGCCCCCCGACGAGACCGCCCGCGAAGGCACCTCGACCCACGTCGAGCTGCCGGACCAAGCCCCACACTGGTGTACGCGAGCGCCCCGTGGGCCACGGGAGCCCGCATGAGCGGGCCCCGCCCGAGGACCAACCACTGGCACCCGTGGGGTGGCCACCCACCGGGCGGTTCGCGGCCGTGGGTTCAACGACCGGCGTCGAGGGCTCGGGCCCAGGTCTCCAGGCTCGGGGCGGCCGACAGGGCCTCCCAGGCGGATCCCGGGCGTACGCCCAGCTCGGCAAACAACTGCTGCTTGGCGCGACGCAGGCGGCTCTTGACCGTCCCGACCGGAATCCCGACGACGGCTGCGATCTCGACGGTGGGTAGATGCTCCCAGTAATGCAAGGCAACCACGATCTGAAGCTCGCGTGGCAGTCGCGGTAGTGCCCGTGCCAAGCGTCGCCGCTGCTCGCTGCGCACGACGATCGAGCTGGGTACCGGCTGCGGATCGCGAAGCGCGACCTGTGCAGGATCGATCGGATCGGGCCGTCGCCGACGCTGATCGACGTGCCGCAGCAGCTCCAAACGAGCAACCCCGAACAAGAACGCCCGAAAACTCCCCGCGTCGCGCAGCGTGTCTCGCTTCTCCAGGCAGGCGAGGAAGCTGCGCTGCACCAGCTCCTGCGCGTCATCCCCGGCGCGCCGACGGAAGAACCGGTCTAGCGCCACATAGTGGCGGCGCAACAGCTCCTGCCCCGCCCACGACACCCCCTCACGCCACCGCTCGAGAAGATCAGCGTCCACCCATGACGCAGTCGGGGTCGGATTCGTGCGCATCTCCTTGCGCGTCCTGCTTTGACATCCCATGCCGATCCCCTTGGCCCGTCGTGAACCGGGGGAGACATGGAAAACGGTCGAGCAGCCCGGACCACGACGTGATGGATCGCGTGCTCCACCACCACGGGCGTACAGATGGGGGTGAGGCTCCCCAGCACGGCGCACGACCATCCGCTTGACTCGGTCGACGTGAATATGGAGCGGATGGGTAAGCGATTACGGCTGCTCCACGAAGCGCGGCGGGACTCCGTGCAGCACGAAGGTGGTGCCATCTTCGGCCACGAGCATCTGCTCGGACCCCGAGCCATGCTCGATGAAGTGGCCGGCGGTCACGGCATCGACCCGCGTCCCCGCCGTCGTGCCGCCACGCACTGCGCCGGGCAACGTGTCCCAGGTCAACGCGTCGACCACCTCCCACCCCAGCGGAGTCAGCAACCAGTACGCCCGGTCGGACAACACCACCAGCTGGCTGGGATCCCAGTAGGCCTTGCTGATGCCACGGATCGTGCCCGGTTGGTCGAGGTGCTGGTCCTGCCACCCCGGGGGCGGCGACGGCCACAGCTCCGCCAGCGGGCCAGACTCCGACCACGCGGTGCCGTCATGCAGCCAATAGGCCCCGGACTTCACCACGACGACGGGGGCACCCAGGAGCGCGGCGACCTGCGGCCCCGCTTCGATGGCATCGGGTCCGTCGCCATCGGCGGGGTGGACCGGCTGCCCATCGATCATCACGACGGGCGCGTCGGCCCAGCGATCGGCGATCCGGTCGAACACCCCGAGGTCACCCGTATCCAGGGCGTAGTCCCACACCCAGCCGTTGGCCATGATCCACAGATGGGGCTCGGTACCGTAGTTCATGGTGGTGATCGCGGTGGGAGCATCGAAGCCCCATCGCCCCAGCGTGTCCGGCCGAGCGCTCGTGTCCTTCACCGCGTACTCGCTGAGCAGCAGCGTCGAAGCGGTGGCCGAACCGCCGTCGAAGTCGTACTGCAAGCACTGTGAACCCGTGGCGGTGGTGGTCTCGTCGATCCGCGCGAGCCCGATGCCCTCGACGAACCAGTAGATCTCGCATGCATTGGCCCCGAGGGTGCTGTCCGGATGCGGCGCCACGGGACTGTGATCGACCAACTCGAACACATGCCACTGCAGCACCCGACGCCCCTCCAGCGACGCGAGCGGCTGCAAGGCCAATGCGGTCCCCTGCAATGGCGCCAACACCTGTCCGTTGGTGACCAGCGGCATCACGGTGTTCTCCACGAACCAGTGACCATGCAGGAGGCTGTCGGGCGTGGGCCCCAGATCACGAATGGCATGAAACGGCAGCCCGTTGCCCGGCCCCAGCTCCCCGCCGCCCATCGTCGCGAGTCGAAACGACTGCGCCATGTCCCACCCTTGCGGATTGTCATAGGGCTCGCCGTCGAGCGGAAAGTAGTTGTACGGCGGCGGCGCACCGGGCTGGTTGCTCCCGAGTGTGGTCACGTGGGCAATCGGCTCGTCCGCGGGCAGGCTCTCGTCGGCGGCGAATCGGTACGGCCGCGCAAAGGGAGCCTCGAGCGGTCGCACGTGGATGTCGATATTGTGCGCGTCGTGGAGCGTGCCGGGATAGAACCCCGACGCCCGGTACGAGGCCAACAGATGGTCGCTCAGCGCGAGCCCCTGCGGGGTCATGGCCCGACCTCGCGCCTCCCACCCTCGAAACGACAACCACGTGTGGCCATCCCACTCGCTCGGCGGCGCGACGTGGTAGCGAAGGTTGGTGCTCCGGGGGCCAGCCTGCCCGAGGATCCACGGGTGGTCACCACGTGCGGGCCAGTGATACCCGCAATGATGTTCCTTGTAGTAGTGCAGGATTCGCGACGAGCCCGACCGAAACGCCGCATCCGAGGGCTCGACGACCAGTGCCATCCGGGTCCCGGCCAGCCCGTCACAGTGCGACATCTCGGGGCGATTTCCGCCCCCTGGCTGCTGCGTGAAGATCCAATGGTTGCCGAGGCTCATCGGCCACCACACGGGTGACGGTGCCTGCGTGGCCCCGTCTTCGTCCTCACGCGGCTGCTCCAACGGCGGGTCGAGGGTCGTCGCGTCATCGGCCGTGCACCCGGGCCCCACCATCCAGGAGCCCATCGCCAACGCCCACCGTCCGCACCTGCTGCCGAACTTCACGACGATGCGCGGCCTCGCGGGAGACGACCGAGCGCCTTGGCCGAGGGAAGAACGAGGGCATGCGGCGGAAACGTGGATGGAGGACACGACCACCCCCCAGTGATCCCCAGCCCCCAACCAGTCACGGAAAAGGCGATGGTGAGCCCAGCGCCGAGGCCGCCCGCGAGGCGGCTCGACGCCGTTGCTCCCCACTCACCGCGTGGCCAGATCGATGAGCCGCTGCGAGATCACCAGCTCGGCGGCGCCGCCGTTGGCACGCAGGTAGCTGACCCCATAGACGTCGGCGAGATCGGTCCCGACCTTGGCATCGCGAACCACGGCCGGGACCTCGGAGCCTCCGTGTTCACGCACGCTCTCGAGCACGCCGTGCAGATCGAGCCCCCAAAGCGAGACCGGGTGCGCGCCGCGACCCACGATGGTGTCGAGGCCCGGCGCGAGGCTCTTGGTGCCCTGGGCCTTCAACGCCGCCTCCACGTACGCCTCGGGGCCCACCGGGGCAAACACGAAGCTGGTGCGGTCATCCTTCTCCACGCGGTCCAGGTGAACCTCGAAGCCTCCGCGGGCGACCAGATAGCGACCGGCCGCGGCCAGCCACACCTCCCGTTCGAGTCGCGTACCGAGCTTGGCGGTCAGGCTGACGGTCCAGCGATCGACGGGTACGCCCTCGGACTCGAACACCGCCTCTTTGTGGTCCCAGGTGAGGTACTGCGCCGCCTCTTCACCGAGGACGTTCCGTGCCGTGAAACGCTCGGCCCACGTCTTCCAGCCCGCGCGCCCCGACATCCCGGGCTGGTTGTCCAACACGACAGCCAGCCCACCGGGCCCGGCCGGATCGGTGTACAGCGACCACGCCGTGCGAGGCCCGTACAGCTTGGCGCGCTCCTCGAACAAGGCACGAACCTCGGGCTCGATGGCCGACGCGGGGTTGCCCGTGCGCTCTGCGTACAGCTCGGACAGCATCTCGATGAGAGCCTCGGTCACCGGGCTGTTGTCGTCGTCCCCCGACAGCGAAGGCAGATCGGTGGGCGTCACCCCGTCGACGGACGCGCCCGCGAACACCGATGACGGGGGGAGCACCGCGAGCCACTCGCGATCGACCTTGGGACCTGCGAGCAGCTCCGCCTGGAGGGTTGACCCAGGCATCGAGTCGTACCAGGTCGACAACACCAGTCCCGCCGGCTCGAGCTCCAGGCCCAGCCCGACCGTGTCGATCTGCTCGATGAATGCCGGCCACTGTTCCAGCTCGTCGAGTGCGGTCCGGGCGTCGGCGGGGGTCAGCTTGTCGAGCCGCGCCAGCGTCTTTTGTACGAACGACTCGTCCTCGCCGTCGACATCCATGTCGACGCTCGACAGGCCCTTCTTGATCTCTCCCCACGCCATTGTCTCGAGCTTGGCCCGCAACTGCGACCCGGTACGAACCCCCGTCGCGACCAGCTCGAGCTCCTCGCGCACCATCGGCAGGTACAGCTGCTCCACCACCGACGGGTAGAGCACGGCCTCGAAATCGCGACCACTGGGCGCCTTCGCCAGTCGGATCAGCGCGTCCCCGGCCTCGGCGAAGAACTCGGGGTCGCGGGACTGCACCACCCATCCATCGCGCTCGTCGAGGTAGTAATCGAGGCCGGACTTGGAGGCCATGTGCGCCGCGTGTCCGTCCGCCGACAGCGCCTTGCCCCCTGGCGTGTCGGCGATCACTCGCGCCGCGCCGCCTTCGTACGCGAACGCGCAGCCCCCCGGGAACTCGAACTCCAGCGGATCGACCAACGCACAGACCACGGGCTTGGTCTTGTCCAAGTGCTCGATCCCTGCCTCGGTCAGCTCCCCCTTGCCCCGCTTCGCGACTGCGGCCACCAACGCATCGACGGTGACCATGGAGCTGAGTGCAGCCGGTACGAGCTGCGTGCGAGTCTTGGCGACCAGCGTCTCGATGGGAGCGACCGCGATGTGCCCGAGCAGCGGCTTGCGATCGGCCGCAGAGACGTTGATGTGTCGCGGCGGAGCGCTGCTCACCGAGGGGACAGGTGGATCTCGTGAGGTTGCGTCGGTGCCCGGTGGGGCACTGCCGTTGCCCTCGGGTTGAACCTCGGCATCGGCCGAAGCTTCCACCGTGGGCGCCGCCTCGCTCGGCGTCGAGTCATTGTTGCAGCCCACCACCAGTGAGGCGGCGAGCACTGAAAGCGACCATCGATTGTCCACGGACCGCGTACCGTAGCACCGCCGATCGCATTCCGACGCACGCGCGGACAAACGCTGCGCTGTCCCTCGATCGCGTTGTTCGTAGTGGTTGGCCCCCGATGATCGTCCATGGTCGCGGTGGCGGTTTGGGCCGCGTGGCCGGACATGCGCGGGCTCGCACGCTGCAGGACGAACCCATGGAGCGCAACGCACCGCGAAAACGAAACAGGCGCGACGAAACCGAATCGCCGCAACGCGACGCGATGCAACAGACGCGACGCGGCGCACTCCACCACGGCCCAGCCCAACGCGGCGCAACCCAACACGGCGCAACCCAACGCGGCGCAACCCAACGCGGCGCAACCCAACGCGGCGCAACCCAGCCGAGCGGATCCCGAGTTGGACGGCATGCCGAAGCCGCGCCGTCGTTCGTCTCGTCGCTGCGCGGCCTCAACGATTCCCCACCATTTCGGTTCGCCCAACGTCCCCCGACCACTCGGTTCCCACCCGTGAAACGGCCACCCCGAGCCGCTTGGAGTCCAAACTGCGAAATTTCGCAGTTTGTACTAGCCCACATGAAATCACATTTCCCTACCACGCGTTCCATTCCTCGAGTCGGGGTCATCGACCTCGGTTCGACTGTCCCGGCCGTCGCCGCGCTGTGGGGAACGCAACGATTCAGCGCGTCGGCGGCCGAGACCCCACCACCACCACCATCACCACGATCTCGAAGTCCCGGTGCACCACCGCGGGCCTGGCTCATCGTCGCTTCCGTTCGACGACGACCGCTCGGCCCGTGGAGCTGGCACTGGTCTCGCACCTCGCAGGAGTTTCACTGCCCATGCGCATGTCCTTCCGTCTCGCCCTTGCTGCTGCTCTCGCTCTCCCTGTCGCCGGTTGCATCATCACCGATGGCGATGCCGACGGCGACACGACGACCAACGGTAATGCCACCGGCAATGCCACCGATAACGCCACCGACACCGGCGACGCGACCGGAGCCGACGAGACCGCCAACCCAGGCTCGGGCGGGCCCGGCGGCGGCCTGTGTATCCACCAGTGCGAAGCGGATGGCGACTGCACTGTCGACGGCATAGACAACGGCCTCACCTGCCAAAGCGGCTTTTGTACCGGGGAGGGCAGCGCTGACCTGTGTGACAGCGACGAGGCCTGCGTCGCTCAGCTCAGCGGCTGGTCGTTCGGCTCTCCGTGCACGGCCGGCGGTGGAGAGTGCGATGCCCTGATGATGGTCTGCCTCGATGTCGGCGGCGAGGGCCACTGCGTGACTCCGGTCGGCGAATTCTTCAACTGCGCCGACGGGGGCACAGAGGAGGTCGAGACCATGGACATCGACGGCAACCCCGTCACGGTGTGCGGCCGGCCCAACGCCGAGTGCGGCGACCTGGGTTTCTGCTTCGATCCATGCACCTCGGATGACGCCTGTCTCACCGACTCGGCTCCCGTCTGCAACACGGCAACCGGCACCTGCGAGTGCGGCACGGATGCCGACTGCGAGTCCCTGGGGATGCCGCAGCTGTCGGTCTGCAACGCGGGCGCCTGTGGCTGCGGCGAAGACCAGCACTGCGTCGATGGCAACGCGGGTGACGTGTGTAACTCGGGCCTGTGCGGGTGCTCGGCAGACGCGGCGTGCGATGGCGTCGACAACATCTTCGACGGCGGCACCATCGCCTGCGTCCAGTTCTGACGGCCACTCGATCGTCGCGGCACCGGCCGCGCGCAAGAGCACCAATCGGTCTCGATTGGTGCTCTGTTGCGTCTTGCGCATCGCGCTACCCAATCCCGCCGAGACGACGCGGGCCCAACGACGGGGATCGTACGGAACCACCGATGGCGTGGGGTGGCTTGGACGAGTGAACCGACACCGTGTGGGATCTCGACAACAAGACGCCGTTCGAAGCCGATCGCAGCTGGGTCCGCGATCGTGATGGCGCCGACGTGTGGATCGTGGCCGTGACCGCGAGCTTCCGCGTGGACGACGATGGGCTGCAGCAGCTCGACCCCAACCCCGCGCCCGTCCACCGTGCGCTGTCGTTTCACGGCGACCCGGCGACGACCGGCCTGAGCCACGAGACCGATTTCGTGATCGGCAAGCGGGCCACCGACGTGTTGGTCGACGGGCATGCGTACGCCCCCGAGGGCCAGCCCGTGGCCCAGCTGGACATCCGGCTTCGGGTCGGGCCCATCGACAAGCGCCTGCGGGTCCATGGCGACAGGCGCTATCGGTTCGGACTGGGCGGCAGCCAGCCGGGCCCGGCCACCCCGTTCACGCAGATCCCCATCGTCTACGAGCGAGCCTTCGGCGGCACCCACCCCACGACCACCGCGGGGCACCCCCAAAACCCCGTCGGTGTGGGCTTTGCCGACAACCGGGAGTCGCTCGTGGGACACCCCGCCCCCAACATCGAGCCCATCGGCGGCAATCCACGGCGTGCCGCGGGGCTCGGTCCCATCGCGCGGCACTGGTCCCCGCGGCGCGACTACGCCGGAACGTACGACGCCCAATGGAAGGCCCATCGCTGTCCGCTCGAGCCGTGGGACCTCGACGACCGCTTCCATCAGTGTGCACCTGCTGATCAGCAAGTGGAGGGCTTCTTGCGCGGCGGCGAGACCGTCGAGCTCCATCACCTCACGCCCGATCGCGTGCTGCGGTTCGATCTGCCGCGGCTGCGCTTCCAGCTCACCACACGCTTCGCAGGCGGCACCACCCGCACCCACGACGCCGTCCTCCACACACTCCATCTGCGCCCCGATACCCGCTCGTTCTCGATGACCTACCACTCACGGCTGGATTGCCACCGAGACATGCACCACCTCGAGCGGACCCGTATCGGGCTCAAGCGACGGGTGGGCGTGCCGACCCACGAGTTTCAGTCCGGCATGTGGATGCCTCCGGGGAGCCAACCGTGAGATCGATGATCGTCGCGGGCCTGGGTGCTGCCACCGCGCTCGGCAAGCGCCACACCACCTCCGTCGCCGCCAGCCGGGCCGGGATCCGAGCGGCCACCCAACACGCGTCCATGGTCGATCAACGCGGTGCCCCCGTCGTCACCGCCCCTGCGCGCTGGCTCCACGACGACCTCGCCGGCATCGACCGGTGGGTGGCTCTGGCCCGCCCTGCCGCCGCCGAAGCCGTGACCATGGGGCAAGGGGTGCTGCGACGGCTCGGCCGCCCTGCCCTGGTGCTTGGCTTGCCCGACGATCGACCCGGCCGCCCCCAGGGGCTGGACGACGCGATCGTCACGACCGTCCTGCAGGCAATCCCCCAAGACGTGCGGCCCACCGCGGTCGAGATGGTGCGTACCGGCAGCTCCGCGAGCACCATGGCCCTGCAGGCAGCCTGGGACCTGCTCCAGCGCGGCGACGCCCGCTGCGTGTTGGTGGGCGGAGTCGACTCGCTGATCGACGCCGACGCCGTCGAGTGGCTCGACGAGCACGATGTCCTGCATCACCCCGCCACGGCATGGGGCGTGGTGCCAGCCGAGGCGGCCGGCTTCGTCCTGCTGGTCGCCGACCCGGAGGGCCGTGGCCCCGCCGACCGCGTTGCCGTCCGCATCCTCGCCACGGGCAGCAGCAGCCAGGCCGTCGAACACCCTCCCACGATCCGTACCGGGCACGACCTCACCGCAGCCTTCCACCATGCGCTGGCGCCTCTGGGGCCACAACAGACCGTCGGGCGAGTCCTGTGCGACATGGCCGGCGATCCCTTCATGGCCGACGAGTACGGATTTTCGGTGATGCGCTGCGCGGAGCGGTTCGAAGACGCATCTCGGCTGTGCACGCCCGGTGACCGCTGGGGACATGTGGGCGCTGCCGCGGGGGTGTTGTTGCTCGCCGTCGCCTACAGCGGCTGGCACCGCGGATACGAGCACGTCGAGCACCAACTGTCGTGGACCGGGTCGTGGGCGGGCCACCGCAGCGCCGCCCTCCTCCATCTACCGTCCGGCCAGGAGCCATCGCGATGGGCGTGACGATCAAGGTCAATGGCACCTCGCACTCCCTCGTCCACCGCGCCAGCGGCGGGGTGTCGGCCGCCACCGCCCCCGACGTGTGCCTCACGCCGGCCCCCAACGGGCCCATCCCGATCCCCTACCCGAACATCTCCTTCTCCAAGGATCTGGCCAAGGGCAGCAAGACCGTCTTCGCCGACGGCGGTCACAGCTGCGCCAACAAGGGCTCGGAGTTCGCGGTCAGCATCGGCGACGAGCCGGGCACCGCGGGCGGGGTCAAGTCCGGTACCCACCAGAAGGAGTCGACCTGGATCACCTACTCGCCCGATGTCTTCATCGAGGGCCAAAACGCCTGTCGTCTCACCGACAAGAAGTTCCAGAACCACGGCAACACCGTGGACATGGGCGGGGTCGTTCAGCCGCCGGTCCAGCCCCCCGAAGACCCCAAATGCGCCAAGCTCTACCAGCAGATCCACGACCTGCTCTATCGTCAGCGACCCGAGACCAAGGGCTTCCCCAGCGGTGTCAAGGGCCTGGCGTTTCGCTGGGACGAGTACGCCAACAACCCCGGAGGCTGGAGCGCGGCCAAGTCGAAGACCCACATGGACGAGTACCTCAAGCAGCAGGGAACCTTGAAGGAGAAGCTCCAGCAGTTTCGCAACAAGAAGAAGCGCGACTGCGACGACGATGATCTGCCGCCCGGCGCCGACCAGTACGCGGAGCAGGTCCCCCAGCTGGGGCCCGGCCAGCCCTCCGTCCCCACCATGCCCGACGGCTCCCTGTTCAGCATGGAGGATGTCGCGACCGTGGCTGGGGTCTCGGCCGCGGTGGGCGTGACCGTCGTCGTGATCTCCCGCCTCATCCGCTTGATCCCCCCGCTGCTGCCGCTGCAGCTGAGCCCGATCTGAGTCACCGATGTCCTCCGCTCCAGTCGTCATCCTCGATTCGACGCGATTCCAATGGGAGGTCGCGCTGGTGCTGCTCGGCCTCGATGCGGTGGGTCCGTACTGGACCCCCGAGTTTGGCCTCGCGTTCGACGATCCCCAGCGGGTCCGCGACCGGCTGCGTCAGGCCG
>JAHZJA010000535.1 GCA_022601155.1 Deltaproteobacteria bacterium
CCAGGGAGCTGCCGCTGACGGCGTTCTAGCCTCGACTTTGGCGGTTTTCCACGCGCCATGACACCGCCCCCGACCGCTGTGGCAGTATTTTCGCTCCTCGACGCATGACCCGATGCGCCTTCGAAGCGCAGCCTCGCCAGGGCCGCTGACGGCGTTGTGGCCCATGGAAAACCGCCAAAGTCGAGGCTAGCACCGCAAGCAGAACAACCGGCCCGAGCGTCGCCCGCCGCGGAGCCCTCGCGCGAGCAGACGAAACCCCTTCATCATGCCCATGAGCGCGGTGAGGGTGTCGGGCATGGGGAACCCGCCGATCATCACCGTTCCCGGCAGCGGCAGCACGACGCCCTTGGGCGGAGGATAGGGGGGCGGCACCGCGGCAGGGTCCTTACCCGCCAGCAGTCCCATCGCCAGGGCGGCGCCGTCGGCCGCGGCTTGGGCGGCCATCATCGCGGCACGCATGGCCTGACCCTGGGAGGCGGCAGCGGCGGCAGCCAGCCCACCCGCGGCAACGCCAGCCACGCCCAGCCCCATCATCGCGCGAGCGAAGGCGTTGGGCGGACTCGAGGGGGTACACACCTCGGTGAGGTCGAGGACCCGGGCGGCCCGCGCTCCGCCGATGAACACCTGGCTGGAGCCGGTCTTGACCTCCAAGATGGGAAACAGACCGCCGCAGGTCGGGGCGAGGCCATAGTCGCCGCAGCGGGCTGCGGGCACGCCGTTGATCAGCACGGACACACACCCCGCGAGCATCACCGCTCCGATGCTCGGCAGCGGGACCGGGGGCGCGGGCGGGATCCAGCTTGGGGGATGCGCGTGGGTATGCGGCGGCGCGACATGGAGCGCGCCCAAGGTGGCGGCCGGGAGCGCGGGAAAGAACGAGGCGATCTTGGCGGTGGCCAGGGCCAGGCCGGTATCGGCGAGCGTGAAGACCCCACCCACGATACCGAGCGTTGCTCCCACGTAGTGGCTGACGGCGACCAGCGTCCCGTCCTCGGGGTTGGGGGGCTGCTGCCAGGGCGCAGCGGTGTCGTTGATGACGTTGGCCAGCGAGTCCAGCGGGGCGATGCCCGAGCTGGGGATGAGCGGGGCGGGCGGGTTGGCCGAGGGCCCCGGGCGCGCCAACGACATCGGCGATGTCGGTGACCGTGGCGGTGTGCGCGGGGGGCTCATTGGCTGGCCCGCTGCTTTTGGAGGTGCTGAAGACCGTCGCGCTCGCGCTGCGCTTGCCGCCGCTCGGCCGTCATACCCGCCTCGTCGTAGGCGTCGATGAGGTTGTCGAGCGTCGAGCCCCAGCGCAGGAAGTAGTCGGCGTCCTTGCAGCGGTCGATGGTCAGTTTCCACGTCGCGACGGCATCGCCCACGCGTTGTTGGGCACGCTGAGCCATGCCGACCTTCTCCATCATGTCGCACTTGAACTCGAGGTTGAGCAGCCCGCCCGCGACCTGGCTGGCGTTGTCGTAGTAGCCTTCGGCCTGGTCGTACTCCTCCAGGCGCATGCACACATCACCCGTGCGGGCGCACAGCATCATGGTGATCGGGAGCCCGCGGACCTTGGCCGGGGCCGACAACGCCAGACCCTGCTGGTACTTTTCCTTGGCGCCGACGTCGTCGCCATTGGACATCAGCACATCGCCCACCCCGCCGATGCACATCGCCTGCATGACCGGCTGCTCCTGCTTGCCGTGGTAGTTGTACAGCACGCGGTACTTGTCGACGGCGTCGCCAAAGCGCTTGTGGCTGTAGTCGATGTTGGCCAGCAGCAGCAGGTTCTGCATGCGCTGAGGCTCGGGCGTGTCCGGGTCGCCGACTTCCTCGACCAGGCCGTCGACCATCGCGTCGGTGGAAAAATCGACCGGTAGCAGCAGCGTGTTGTCGATGTCCTGCTCGTTGAGATGCGGGATGAGCACCCGATCGTCCCGCCGGTCTCGCACGATGATGCGCTGACTCTGCATCCACGGCTGGATGCCATCGCGCGGGACGAGGCCGCCCACCACGCCGAGGTAGGCGGCCGGGTCGGGGAGCTCCACGGGCAACAAGCACCACACGATGCGGTGGTCTTCGTCCTCGGGAAACAGCGAGCGCACGTGCTGCATCGCGGCCTTGAGGCGCTCGGCCGGGGCTGCGGCCAGGTCGTCGCACTCGGCGGGGAGCGGCGCCCACGGGGGCAGCGACTCCTGCTCGCGCAGCATGTTGACCGCGGTCATCTGCGTGCGAAGGTTGTCGAGCACCGCGGTCACGTATTGCTCGGGCCCGGTGGCGGTCTCGGCGAAGCGGAGCACGATGTCGGCGGGCTGCTCCTGGTCGACCGACTCGAGTACCTTGTGGACCAGCGCCATGTCGAGGTCGACGGCGTCGAGCACGAGCAACAAGTCGTCGCTCTGGTCGATGAAACCATGCAGGGTCTCCTTGAAGCGTTCGACGTTCCTGCGCATGGACTACTCCGGTCGCGCCAACGGGTGGCGTCGGGCTATGGTGGGAAGGTGAGCATCGAGCTTTACTTCGATCATGCGGCGGGGACCGACCTCGAGCCCGCCGCGATCGGGGCGATGCACGCGGCCGCGGAGCAAGGGGGCGCCCACCCGTCGGCGGTCCACCGCCGTGGTCGGCGAGCCCGGGCTGCACTCGAGCGGGCGCGGGGGCAGGTCGCCGCGTATCTGCAGTGTGGGGTCGACGAGGTCTGGTGGAGCCACGGCGGCACCGATGCGGTGACCCGTGCCCTGGAGCTGGCGACGGCTCAGCGCGAGGGCCCGGTCGTGGTGGGGGCGTTGGAGCATCCCGCGGTTCGCGATGCGGTGGCACGGCTCGCGCAGCGTGGACGCGAGGTGGTCGTCGTGCCCGCGGCCGATGGACAGCTCGATCCGCAGGCCCTGGCCCGGGCACTGCCGAGGGCGGCGGTGGTGTGTCTGGCTCCGCTCAACCACGAGCTGGGCACGGTGCTGCCGTGGGCTCGACTGCAGGCGCTCGCCCGTGAGGCGTGGTGGGTGGTGGACGCGGCCCAGGCCGCGGCCTGGATGGAGCCCGCGCCGTGGATGACATCGCAGGCGATGGTCACCTGTGCCGCGGCGAAGCTCGGAGGCCCCGCCGGGGTCGGGGCGCTGCGGGTTCCTCGGACGGTGCGGTGCGGCGCCCAAGCCGAGCCGAGCGGCACTCCACCGTGGCTGGCCGCGATCGGGATGGGGGCTGCGTGTGAGGCTCGGGCCCCGCGGCGCGGCGCGGCGCGGGAACGGGTGGTGATGGTGGCGCAGCGCCTGCTCGATGGGCTGCGCGCGGTGAGCCCGGGCCTGCTGCACAACGGCGAGGCAGCGTGGCTGGGGCCGATCGTCAACGTGGCCGTCCCCGGCATCGATGGCAAGGCCCTCCAGGCCCAGCTCGATCTGCGAGGGGTCTGCGTGGCCCGCACCTCGGCGTGCCGACAGACGGTCGACGACGGCTCGGCCATCGTGGCCGCGGCCTACCCCCAGGAGCCCGCGCGCGCCCGCAGCTGCCTGCGGCTGAGCCTGGGCTGGTCGACGAACAACGCCCAGGTCGACGCGGTGGTCGAGGCGTGGCGCGACAGCCTGCGCCAGCTGGCCGGGGACGCGGTCAACCAAGACCCAGGCTCCTTTGGATCTTCGGCAGCGCCGCTCGATGAGCCGGGTTGATCGCGACCGCACACCCCCGACCCAACAACGACACGAGCACCGCCTCTCCGTCGAGGCGACCGATGACCACCCCCTGGTCCGGCGTTGCGCCAGGGATGAAGCGCAGGCCCGAGGGCAGTGCGTCGAGGTCGGGGCGGCGTTGCAGCACCGCGCGCTCCCCGGGAGGGACCGATCGCAGCTCCAGCGTGTCGATGGTGCGGGCGAGCAGCCAATCGACGAAGGTCTCGAAGCGGCGATGGGCCACCAGCAGATCGCCGCCGGGCTTGCCGACCGCCACGCTCGTGTCGGCGGCGGGCAGCAGCCACAGGTCATCGCCGAGCGTGCGCGCAGCCGGACACACGGTGGGTAGGGGGGCGGTAGCCTTGGGCAGGTCCCGGCGAGGCCCCAATCGAATCCGAGTCTGGTACCAGGGCCGCAAGGCTCGCGACAGCACTCGGTTGGCGGTGTAGCGCAGTACACCAGCACCACGGCGAGGCCCGATGAGCGTGCGACGCTCGGTGACGACCCCGTGCAGCGGCGGGTCGTCGGTATCGTCATCATCGTCGCTGAAGGTGAAGCCGAGGCCCTGTGAGTCCTCGTGCAGCAAGCGGGCGCGCGGGGGCAGGTCGGCCCGCGTGATCGACCAACGCGGATCGTGGTGGGCGTACTCGGCCAGCCGTGCCCGCAGCTGCGCGTCGTGGTCGAGATCGGGAGGCAGCAGCTCCGTCCACCCAAACAGCGGCGACCAGCCCAGCTGCTCCCACAGCGCGGCCAGGCAGGAGGGCGCGCGGGCCAGCGCGGAGGGGTCGACGTCGCGCCGAGACGCGGCGTATCGGGGGACCTCGGCCGTCAGCAAGGCCCGCAGCGCGACGGCCTCGTCTCGTACCGCGGAGAGGACTGGCGAGGTCATGGCCGTTGCTCCGTTCCGCGAACCAAGTCCCAGCGGTACGACCCGGTCACCGGCTGAAGATCGGGCCGAAGCTCGCTCACGACCGAGCCGCCGTGTCCCTCGATGAAGGTGCGTACGCGATCTCGATCATCGGGCGCGCACCAGACCGTGGTGGGCGAGCCCTTGGGCTGCACCACCCATCCGTTCACGCCGCCCATGTCCCCGATTGCGAAGGCGGTGGTGGGGTCGAGCTCGCCGTCGTTGCGCCGCCCCGCGAACGGCCGCAGGCCCAGGCTCGCCCAGTCGCCGCGCGCGGGCTGGAGGCCCCGAGCTCGGAACGCGTGCAGCCGTGGGGGCTGGGTCCAGGTGATCGCTTCATCGTCGAGGCTGTGGACCCACGCGAAGTAGTCGTGGGGGGTGCGCCACAGAATCTGGGCTGCGCTGCCATCGACGGACCAGCGCCACACCCCTTCACCGAGCACATCCAGGCCCTCCAGCGCCGGATGGAGCACGTTGGCCTGTGCGACGGGCAGCGGGCCGATGGCCTGGGTGGTGCGGGCTCCGGCCGCCCGACGCAGGGCGCTGCCGATGACGAACGACGCCAGTGCTTCGTCGCGTCGCTCGTGGGCGGCGCGTGCGAGCGACAGGCAGTGCAGCCCCGGCTCGGGCGCCTGGTGATCGAGCAGATAGGTGACGGTGTCGATATCGGCGGCGACGAGCCACGCGTTGGTGGGCAGGGCATCGTCGGGGAGCGGATCGGCGGCAGAGCTGGCTTGCCAGCGGTCTCGCACCAAGGCGTTCTCGAACAGCTCGTAGGTCAGCGTCCGCAGGTGCTCGGTCGTGGCGGGAGGCCAGGGCAGGCCGTGGGGGCAGGTTGCCGGGCTCACGCGCAGGGTGGACCACAGCCGGGCGACACCCCGCGGAAGGTCGTCGGGAAGCACCGCCGGCTTGGCGCTGGCCTGCTCGCCATCGAGCTGCGCCACGACATGGTCGGCGCGCCGCACCGCCTCCTCCCATGGATCAGCAGAAGTCATGCCACCCCCTCGTACGTCCTCCCGATGCGCTCTCGTCCACGTGCTGGAAGTATCGCACCCGGAGGTCGATCCCGAAGTCTGCCCGCAGGCGGTCCATCGCCTGCCGCAGAGAGCCGTTGCAGTGTCGGCAGGGGGGCCTGTCGATCACCAGGTCGAGGGTACGCCCGCGCAGCGAGTGGCCGTTGTCGAGCAGCCAGGCGGCGGCGTGCATCTCGGCGTGGCACCAGTTGCCGAACGGCCCGTTGGTGGTGTGCCAGTCACCCTGCCCGGGCCGTGTTGGCGCATCGGGCCGGCCGTGCCCGCTGACGAACGCGACCTGGTCCGACGGTGCGTTCGGATCCTGCAGCACGGCCAGCGTCTTGCCGCCGCGCCCGGTCCCGCTGGGCGGAGGGACGACGTTGTCGTTGCCCGTGTTGGGATTGGTGACCCGCGTCGTTCCGTCCGAGCCCGTCGCCCGCGGGGTACTGGAGTTTGGATCGGGGACCCCACCGGGGTTGGCGTAGGGCCCGCCCGTGATGTAGAGGCCGTCGGGGTCGACCCACTCCATCGGCGAGGGGACATAGCTGTAGTCGTTGAGACCGCCGACCAGCCCGATTGGATCGGGGCTGAGGTAGCGCCCCAGCTCGGGGTCGTAGTACCGGCATTGGTTGTACAAGAGCCCCGACTCTTCGTCTTCGAGCTGGCCGGGGAACGGCACCACGGGCTGCTCGTCGCGGGCCTCCCCCCACGGGCCCTGGGCACGGCGTCGGGCGAGGGTGCCGTCGGGACGGACCACCTCACTGGTGGCTCCGATGGGGTCGGGAAGCACATACTCCACCGCACCGTCGCGCAGGTGCATCAGCGTGGATGCGAGGTAGGGGTGCTCGATGATGGTGTGCAGGCCCTGGTCGTCGCGGACGTGAAGGAGGCGATCCTGATCCCAGGTATAGGCAAAGGTGCGGGTGCCGTCGGACTTGCCGAGTCGTCGCCCCAGAGGATCGTAGTCGTAGGTCCAGGTCTCGCCCGCAGGGTTGTCCAGGCGAACGAGCTGATGCGTGTCGTTCCAGGTCAGGCGCCACACCGCGGTGCCCTCGACATCGTCGCGTTGCTTGACGACCACCCGCCCCAGGGCGTCGAACTCGTAGCGCAGCGTGGTCGCGCCACGACGCACCACGGTGACGCGATTGCCCGGGCCCACCGTCTGCTCCTCGAGCTCGGCACCGCGCTGACGAAGGCCTTGTCGGTCGAGATTGCGCTCGCCTCGGGCGCCCGCCACGAACGACTGCTCGACGCCGGGGGCTCGGTCACTGGGCACACGGGCCGCGCCGCGACGGTTGCCCGCGCCGTCGTACTCGAACAGCTCGGTCAGGCCGTCGATCTGAGTGACCGATTGGAGCTGCCCCGCGCCGTCGTGGGTGAACGACCAGCCCCCGCGCAGGCTGTCGCGCATCGACGAGATGTGTCCCCCCGCATCGTAGGTGAACACGCGACGAAACGGCGCGGCGGGGTCGTCGGGCTCCACGTGGCGGGCCGGGGTCTGCGGGTCGGAGCCCGGCGGAGCGAACCATTGGTCGACGACGCGGCCCATCGGATCGTGGCGCTGCTGAAACACGCCTCCGCCCCCGAACCTTCGCCGTTGCTCGTTGCCCTGGATGTCGTAGTCGAACTCGATCCGACCCGCGCCCGCCTCCACGGTCTGGCAGCGGTTGCCCGGGGAGAAGCCGTAGCGGGCATCGAGCCCCTCGTCGGAGCGCAGGCCCACCCGAGCGCCGACCGCGTCGTACTCACTGTCGACGGCAACCCCGTCCACCCGCTCGGTGGTCACGCGGCCGTATAGATCGCGCTCGTACTCGACTCGATGGGTGCCGTCGTCGGCCGACAGCATCATGCCGTTGACGTCGTGGGTGTAGCGGGTCTCGGTCCCGTCGGGGGACCGCCGCATGCTCATGTTGCCGAAGTCGTCGTGCTCGTACTCGAAGCGGCCGCCCTCGGGATTGGTCAGTGACAGCAGCCGACCCATCGGGTCCCATTCGAAGCGGGTGACCGTGTCGTCCCAGTGGGTCCGCTCGACCAAGCGCCCCATCGCATCGTGCTGGAACTCGATGGTGTTGTCGTTGCCGTCGCGCAGGCGGAGCAATCGCCGAGGCTCGGTGTCCCACTCCATGGCCGTCCGGTAGCCATCGGGGCGGACGATCTCCTAGACCAGCCCGCAGGCGTTGTAGTGCACCCGTGTGACGGCGCCGTCGGGGGCGATCTGCTGCATCTCGCGGACCCCGTTGGGGAACGCGTAGCGAAAGACGCGACCGTCGGGATACTGCACCCGGGCCAGCCGTCCCGCGGTGTCGTACTGGCGCTGGGTGACCTGACCGAGCGCGTCGCTGGACATGACCGTGCGTCCGTAGGCATCGAACGTGGACGTGGACGTGCCTCCGTCGGGGCCGGTGTAGCTGCTGCGATTGCCCTGTCGATCCCACTGCATCACCGCGGCGTGCCCCCGCGGGTTGAGCACGCGAACGGGCTCGCCGTACTCGTTGCGCTCGTACGACCAGGTGTGGCCCAGGGGGTTGACCGAGCGCAGCAGCTCGCCCGTCGTGTCGTCGTAGGTGTATTCCCAGCGCCGGTCCTGTGCGTCCGCGATCGCGGTCACCCGGTGCGCATCGTCGTACTCCAGGGTCATCGCGCGACCGTCGGGATACGTCGCCGCCTCGATCCTCCCCAACGTGTCATAGCGAACGTCGGTGACCGCCCCGATGGGATCGATGGACCGCGTCGGCCGTCCGACATCGTCGAACTGTTGCTTGGCCACCGAGCCCAACGCGGAGACCACCTCCTCCACCTGGCCCTGGTCGTTGTAGGCGTAGGTGGTGGGGTGCCCGTGGCTGTCGCGCACGGTGGTGATGCGGTTGGTCAGATCGTACTCGAGCTGGCGCTCCTGGTAGCGGTCCGAGCCCGAGGCGTAGATGCAGCGCCCGTCCCCGTCGTAGCGAAAGGTGTGGACGGCTCCGGAGTTGGTGGTCTCGCAGAGGATCCGATCGTCGTCGTCGTACTCGATGGTAGAGACGATCCCGATGCGGTCCTGGACCTGCGCCAGGCGGCCGCGGGCATCGTAGAGGTAGCGGGCACACAGCTCCTTGGGCGGGCCGCGGAACCACGTGGCGGACAGCCGGCCGTGGCGGTCGTACTCCAGCTGCACCTGGCGACCCGAGCGTCGCTGGGTGATCGAGGCCAGGCGCCCGCGCCCGTCGTAGGCCATGTCGAGCCCGACCTCGTCGTTGCGCTGAATCGCGAGTAGGCGATGGGTGCGGCCGTCGTCGCGCGTCTCGAACCGCAGCGTCAAGCGCGGATTCTCGGCGTAGGGTCGAACATCGATGCAGGTGGGGCCACGACGCAGCTCGATCCCCGCATCGGGGAGGACCAGCCTCCCCTGGCGGGCGAGGGCTCCGGTGCGATCAGGGAGATCGATCCGGTTTCCGGTGTCATCGGTCCAGGCGTAGCCGTCGAGCGTCCGCCGCAGCTGATGCTGGTAGGCGTGGCGCCACCCGGGCCCGAGCGGGCCTCGCTGATCGCGGAGACTGGTGCTGTAAAACCGCCAGAACCCGAGCTCAGGGCGCCCGGGAACGCTGAAATCGAGCCAAGTGTCGAACATCGCGCCAGTGGCGACATCCACGGGATCGCCAACGGCGACGGCGCCTTTGCGGGCGGGTTGGCTCATGGGGGCACGAAGAGACGACGCCGTTGGTCACCAGACGAACGGGGGCCGAGGGCCCAATGCCTCGGGAGGCTCGGACACGCTGTGGAGGGAGGCGCGGCCTTGGAGGCCACGGTGGGGTAGAGCCGCTCGGCCACCGAGCGTTCCCAGTGAATCGACAGGTCACGGGAAAGCCCCACCCGAGCGCTCCCAGATGCCCGGTTGCGGCCATCGCGGGAGCGAGAGCAGGCCCGCGGACCCATCGCCTGTCGGCCGCCCAGCTGGTAGGGTCAGTCCATGGCTCGCATGACGGTGGCCCTTCCGATCGTGGCCCTTGCTCTCGTCCCGCTGGCGGCTTTTGCGGCCGATGAAGAGCCGGGCTACCACCCCTGGTACCACCCGCCACAGGGCGTGCGAACGATCGACATGAGCCAGCTCGAGCCGCTGGCCCCCGATGCGCCTCCGACGACGTCGCGCGATTTCGACTCCCTCGACGACTCCCGAGCGCCGTCGCAGCCGGCCTCCACCACCCCGCGGTCGGGCCCCTCGCAGCTCCCCGACGGGTGGGTCCAGCGAGGCAGCGCCGTACTTCCTGCGCCCGTGGCCTCGGGCGAGCTGGTGGTCGACCCTCGGCCCACCGGTGCGTTCGAGGACATCCCCGGCAACAAGTATCCGCGCAAGCACACGCTGTACCTCAACTTCGTGGGCGGCCTGCTCAACGAGACGTTTGGTGGCCTCGACAACTCGGCCGAGGACATCTCGGTGCTGGCGCTGGGCAAGAACTACCCCGCCTATGGCGGCGGCCAGCAAAACGCCGTCGCCGTCGCGGAGGCGGTCGCCAACGACCTCGCCGATAGTGGGGTGCGGGTGACGTACCTCGAGCGCCCCGCACAGATGGTGCCGTACACCATGGCGATGATGGGCGGTACGTGGACCGACACCAACATCGACTCGCCTGCAGGCGGGGTGGCGCCGATCGCCGACTGTGGCGCGCTCAACCAGCGCCATGTGGTGTTCGTGTTCACCGCCGATGGCTCGCCCAATCCCTCGGTTCAGGCCAACATCGCCAGCCAGGAGGCGGGACATGCCTGGGGCTTGGACCACACCCTCAACTGCAGCAGCGTGATGTCGTACTGCGGTGGGGGCGACAAGAGCTTCCAATCCGGCTGCGACACGTTGTGCGAGGCGCAATGCCAGGGACCAATGTCGGCGGGGTGCCGCCTCACGCATGAGATGTTCTGCGGTGAAGGGGCAGAC
>JAHZJA010000048.1 GCA_022601155.1 Deltaproteobacteria bacterium
CCGTCACAACCCGCGGGACAAACGACACCATCGCCACCGCCACCCACGGTCGCGCCGACCCCTGCCCCCGCGGCCGCGGCACCGCCTGCCGCTCCCGCCACACCACCGATCTCCGCGCGGGCACAGGCGCTGGTCGAGACGATCGAGGCACTGGGCCAGCTGCACCAGACCCACGCGACCGATTGCCCAGCCCTCGCGTCTGCGGTGGAAGGCTTCCACCGTGAGCACGCCGACCAGCTCGCCGACCAACCGCCGCCCCTGCACGCGTGGATCGACAGTCACGATCCTCTGCGGACGCGGCTCCGCACCGCGCTCGAGCCCGTGATGACCGCCTCGATGCTCTGCCGAGCGGATCCAGCGTTTGCCGCGGTGCAGGCCAAGCTGTTCCCGCCGCCCCCGAGCGCCGAGCGCTGACCCACGAGCCTGGACCATCGCCCGCCATCCGGGATCGACCACGATCGGGCCGCAGCCGCACCGGCAACTCGACTGTCCTCCGCGCGTGAACGGGGCGGAGCGATCCATATGCCCGCCGCCGTCCCCACCTTCGAGGAGCAGCCCGCGTCTGCGCCTCGTGCGCTCGTCAGCGATGCGATGTGGTCGCTGATGGGCGAGGGCCTGTATGCGGCCGGGCTGTTCGCCACGCTCGTGCTGCTGGCCCGCCTCGGCTCCGTCCAGGCGCTGGGTCAGTACACGCTGGGCATGGCGATCGCGACCCCGGCCATCCTGCTGACCAACTTCCACCTGCGGCCCGCGTTCGTGGTCGATCCCGGCCGTTGGCACTACGCGCAGTACCTCAGTCTGCGGCTGCTGACCGTCCCCTGTGCGCTGGTGTTGACCGCCATCGCAGCCTCGATGGCCGGCCTCGAGCCGACCACCGTCGCCGTGGTCGTGCTCGTGGGTGGGCTACGAGGGCTCGAGGCGTTGTCCGACATCCTGCTCGCCCCCGCCCAAAAAGCCGAGCGCATGGCATCCATCGGCCGGTCGCGGGCGCTGCGTGGGGTGCTCACCGCATCGGGAATCGGGGTGGGGCTGGCCATCACGGGCGACATCGTGGTCGCGCTCGGGCTGGCGCTGGTCCTGCTCGCGGGGCTGTCGGCGCTGCACGACATCCCGGCCGCGCGGCGCTTCGCGAGCGTGCGCCCGAAGCGACCCACCCGTGCCCTGCTCGGCTTGGCTCGTCACACGCTTCCCATCGGGCTCGCGGCGGCACTGCTGGCAGCGAGCGCCAACACCCCCGCTTATGTGCTCGAGCACGAGCACGATGTCGCGACGCTCGGCTACTTCGGTGCCGCGATGTCGGCGATCTACTTCGGCCAGGTCCTCAACGTCGCGCTCGGCAACGCCGCGATCCCTCGCCTGGCTCGCAAGACCACGCGCGAGGGCCTGCGCAGCCTTCTGGGCAGACTGCTGCTGGTCGTCGCCATGCTCAACGCGCTGGTCCTGCTGGGCGCGCTGGTCTTGGGTGAGCTGTACCTCGGGATGATCTACGGCGAAGACTACGTCGCCTACGCACCCGAGCTCGTCTTGGCGTCGGCCGCCGCGGGTGTGGCGGGGCTGGCCAACATGTTGTCGCAGGCCCTCACCGCGCTGGGGCGCTTCACCGACCAGCTGATGATCAACCTGGTGAGCCTCGGCGGCAGCGTGCTCGTGGCGATCTGGCTCGTCCCCGGGGGCGGCTTGCGCGGCGCGATGTGGGCGTTGCTCGCTCTGGCGGTGCTTCGCTTGGCGATCTATGGCGTGGCGCTGTCGCGCGCCACCCCGCGGACACCCGAGGCCCGCGAGACCTGAGCCCCACCCGCTCCTCGGCGCGCGCGGCCCAAAAACGGCACCCGTGGGGGGAAACTGGGGGCTCGACGGGGCGTGTTCGTCGGGTGGTGACCTTGGCTCCTTCCCCCACGCCTTCCGCTGCGTCCAAACGTACGGTTCCTCCCACCGCGCGCTGGGCACGTCGGCAGCTGGTCCGACAGCTCAAGCGGGTTCCCCCGCTGCACCGCGCAGCCAAGGAGCTGCTGGTCGGCGCCAAGCTGCTGCGCTCCCGCTTCCGCCAGGCGCAGCGCCGCCTTCGGGGCCAGGCCGCCCCCGCGTGGCTGCAGACGACGTCGATCTTCCAGACCCCGCTGCGGGCGATGGATGCCGACGCTCTGCATGCCGAGCTCCAGCAGCGTGGAGTGACCGTGCAAGAAGGGCGGCACACCCTGTACCTCGCGCCGCAAGAGGGCCTCGCCAACGCCCTGGGGCTGGTGGTCGCCGCCTACCCCCCGACGTGCGGGTTCAAGCTGCTCAAGCGCTTCGCGGCCCCGGCCCAAGCACGCTACCTCCACGAGACCGACGCGCTGGGCGAGGCTGCATTGCTGGGTGGAATCCACGAGCAGGCGCTGGCCACCGCCGCCCTCGCTGCGATGGACCTGGGCCCGCGGTTGGTCGATGTGGTTCACCTGCGAGCGGGCGATGTCGACATCACCGCCTTGGTGCTCGAGCACATCGATGGCCGCTCCCCCACCCTCCAAGACCATGAGCAGCTGCTCGCGGCGCTCGACCAGCTTCAAGCCGACGCCCTGATGACCCTGGCCAACCCCAGCGGCTACGAGTGTGGTGATTTTGCTGCCCCCGGGTGTAACGGCAACCTGCTGGTCACCGACGACGGGCTTCGCTACGTCGACCCCCAGCTGTTCTTGTTCGACATGAACGCGGTCATCGGCACCGTCGTCGAGCGCCACCGCGAAGTGCTGCACTTCGGCGACCGCCTGGGCGTCGTCAGCCAGGGCAAGGGCTTCCTGTACCAGGGCCTTCCCGGACGAGGAGACCCCGGGCGCCGCGATCCCGATGATCGCTGGGGCCACCTCGATGCGCTGCTGGCCGCAGGCGGCGTCACGCTCCGCGACCGCGTGGTCATGGACGTGTGCTGCAACGCGGGCATGATGATGGCGGGCGCTCTGCAACGCGGCGCGCAGTGGGCCCTGGGTTGGGATCTTCCTGCGGTGGCCTCCGCCGCGCGCGAGCTGCTGCCGTTGCTCGGCGCCGGTCGTAGCACCGTGACCGGGGGCAGCATCGACGACTCGGTGCGATTCATCGACAACGTGCCGCCGTGGCTCGATGCCCAAGACGGTGTGTGCCTGTTCCTCGCCGCGTGGCACCACGTGGGCTTCCCTCCGGGCATCGCCGACCTCCCGTGGGAGTGGCTGGTCTACGAGGGGCGCGAGCACGAAGAGGCCGAGATCACGGCCGCCAACGTAGCGACGATGGAGCAGCGCTGGGAGTGTCGCGCCGTCACGTCGCAGGTGATCACCGACGGGCTGTGTGGTCCTCGTCCCGTCGTCCTGCTCGGACGCGTCGACCGTCACTGAGCCGCGGAGCATCCCATGCCCGCGCCTGCCTACGCGCCCCCTGCCGCGGTCGCGACCCTGCGCCTCCTGCTCGTGCTCACCGTCGTCACGGGCGGGGTGGTGCTGGTCGAGCCTGCGCCCTACGACCTGCTGCTGTGCCTGACGCTCGCGGTGGGTCCACTGCTGGTCTGGCCGTCACTGCGGACCAGCCTCGCGCTGCCGCACCTGCTGGCCGCGCTGCTGCTGCTGGCCAACGGGATCTCGATGGTCCTGGCGCCCGAGCTGGGCCGAGGTCTCGCGTTCTTCGGCGTCACCGCGTACCTCATGGTGGCGTGGGCACTGATGGTGGGCTGGTTCGACCGGTGCGGTCCCGCGCTGGCCGAGTCGGTGCTCCACGCCCATGCGATTGCGGCGGGCGCAGGAGCGGCCCTGGGCGTCGCCGCCTACTTCGGCCTCGCTCCCGGGGCCGATCTCATGCTCCCCAAGGGCCGCCTCCAGGGTCTGTTCAAGGACGCCAACGTGTTCGGTGCCTTCGTCGTTCCGGCGGTGGTGCTCGCCATCGCCCGGTTCGGCGAGCCCGAGCGGCGCCGGTTGGGCTGGGGCCTCATCGCCTTGGTGGGCCTGCTCGCTGTGCTGGTCAGCTACTCGCGAGGCGCGTGGATCAACCTGGCGATCGGGCTCGCCGTGTACTTCGGCCTCCGGACGGTCTCGGGCCGGGTCGGTCCGTCGCTGGGCACGATCGTCGTGGTCGTCATCGCGGTGGTGGGCCTGGGCGCGGCATTGCTGGCCGTCACCGACATCCCCGCCGTCCGTGAGATGCTGGAGATGCGCGCCAGCGCCCAGGGCTACGACAACGATCGGTTCTCCAACCAGGCCGCGGCGCTGTCGGTGGCGCTCGAGCATCCGCTGGGGATCGGACCCGGCGGCACCGAGACACGGTTCCCGATCTCTGCCCACAGCCTGTACATCCGAGCCTTCGTGGAGAACGGGGTGCTCGGTCTATGGGCCACGATGGGACTGTTGATCCTGTCCACGGTCCGTGCGCTGTGGATCGCATTGACGCCGGGGTCGGTCGCGGGCCAGCGCTGGTTTGCGGTCATCGCCGCGTCGTTGGTGGGGGTGGCGGTGGAGAGCGCCGTCATCGATACGCTTCACTGGCGCCACTTGTGGCTGCTGTTGGCCCTCGCCTGGGCGCCGCGGCACACCCCCGACCTCGACCGATAGGCGGAGACCAGCGCTCCCGCCCTGCGGTGCGACATCAGTGCCACGGGCGTGCTGCTGTAGACGTGATGCAGCTGGTGTAGCGCTGCGGGGCCTCGTGCTGCAGGCCCGCGCCCGCGCAGGTCGACTCGGACCGCACCGACCTCGGCGTCCGAACCGCAAGGGCCCAACCGTGACCGCCAACCCCTGGCGACCACGTGACGACGCCCACGGCAACGTCCCAATCGTGGCCGCCACTCCTTGGCGACCGACCGCGACGAACTCCCACGGCAACGGCCCTACCGTGACCGCCAACCCCTGGCGACCGACCGCGACGAACTCCCACGGCAACGGCCCAACCACGATGGCCGCCCCCCTCACACACCCTGCGCCCGTTACTTGGGGAACATCGGCACGTCGCCCACACGTGCGGGCGTCTCGTCGTCGCCGATGGTCTCCAGGTCGCCGTACCCCAACCGCCCGTGGTCGGCGCTGCCCCAGCAGCGGACCCGACCCGTATCGAGCAACGCACAGGTATGGTTGCCTCCGGCCGCGATGCGAACGGCCGGCGCCCCCAGCGGGACATCGCCAGCCTCGGCGGGTACCTCGTCGTCACCCACATCCTCGAGGTCGCCATAGCCCAGCTGGCCCATCCCGGCCCAGCCCCAGCACCGCACGGCCCCGGTATCGAGGCGCGCACAGGAGTGCGCGTTGCCAGCGGTGAGCTCCACCACGACGCCCCCCACGTCGACGTTGCCCGCCGACGATGGGACCTCGTTGTCGCCGATCCACACGGTGTTGCCGTAGCCGAGGCGCCCGTTGTTGCCACGCCCCCAGCAGCGCACGAAGCCCGCTTCGAGCAGGACGCAGTTGTGGAAGAAGCCGGCGGCGATCTGTGCGACCGGACCGCCGAGCGCGATGGTCGGCACCGATGCCGGACTCTCGTTGTCACCGACGTCGTCGGTATTGCCCTGACCCAGCTGCCCCGACGCGTTGTGGCCCCAGCACCGCACCCCGCCCCCCGCGAACCGAACACACGAGTGCTCCGCCCCCACGGCCACATCGACGGCGGTCCCGCCCACGTCGACCGTGGGCAGCAGCGCGAGTTCCTCGTCGTCTCCGATGGCGCCGGTCAGGCCGGGCACACCCAGGCGGCCATTGTCGGCAAGGCCCCAGCAACGCACACCACCCTGCTCGAGCAGCGCACAGTTGTGAAACGCACCCGCGCTCGAGGACAGCATCGACACCGTCCCGCCCAGCAACACGAACGGCGCCTCGTTGGGCGCCTCGTCGTCGCCGATGTCTCCAGGGACGCCGTAACCAAGCTGGCCCTCGAGTGAGCGACCGAAGCAGCGCACGGCCGCGTCCACGTAGCGCACGCACGTGTGGGACGCTCCTGCCACGATCTGATCCACGGCGGCGCCGAGGGTGACCACCGCGGCTGCGCTCGCAGGCTCGTCGTCGCCGATGGTCACTCCCTGCCCCAGGCCGGTCCGCCCCGCAGAGCCATTGCCCCAACAGCGAACCGACCCGGTATCGAGGGCCGCGCACGTATGACTGCCACCGGGGGCCAGCACGCTCACGAGCGTCGGGGTGCAGTCGGCCTTGCAGCCGTCGTCGTCGTCGATATCGGCGTCGTCGCACGCCTCGGACGGGCCGGGCATGCCATCACCACACACGTTGAGCACACAGCCGGGCAAGCACTCGAGCGCAGGGCCGATGCCGTCTGGTCCGGGGTCGCACTCCTCGCCGGTCTCGACCATCCCGTTGCCGCACGCCGCGGGCTGAGGGTCGGTGGTCGATTCGTCCTCGCCGCCGCTGGCCGTCGTGTCGGCCCCCGTCGCTGCGGAGCTGCCTCCCTCGGTCGCCTCGCCGCTGCTGACGGCACCGTCGGTCTCCAACGGTGTCCCTTCGGAGATGGTCCGCCCGCATGCGGCCAACCCCAGCATTGCCGCCACCCACATCCGCCTGTCGGCGGCCGCCCGCTTGCGTCGGCGGGCCGTATGGGGCCGGGGCGTCCGGCGAATCAGGCCGTCGTGGTTCGTCCGCCCGAAGGTCGGCGTATCGACTGGGAAAGCGACATCATGGGTTCGCATGATCGTGGTCGAACGTGGGCCGAGTACGAGCGATGGAGGACACCAGGGAGCGATAGACACCCACGGTGCCCATGTATTGACGAGCAAACGAGAATCGGGCCTCGTACCGCTGGCGTCCTGCCGCCCCCATCTTGGTGCGCGCAGCAGGGTTGTCGAGCAATGCTCCGATGGCGTGGCTCAGCGAGCTGACGTCCCGTGGAAGCACCAACCGACCGGTCTGACCATCGGCGACCGCCTCGGGGATGCCTCCGACCGCACTGGCCACGACCGGCAGCCCCGCGCGCATCCCTTCGAGGATACAAAGCGGCAATCCCTCGCGATCGGTGGGCAACAACAGCATCGAAGAGCGAGCCAGGCGCGCGGGCACGTCGTCCCGGGATCCCACGAACTGCACCCGATCTTCGAGGCCCAGACTCGCCGCCAGCCGCTGCGCGGGCAGCCTGCGCGGGCCGTCTCCAATCCACTCCAGGCTGAACGCCCGGTCGCGCAGGGCATGGAGCGCCTTCAGCAGCGTGAACGGATCCTTGGGCACATCGAGCCGTGCGACGACCGTCAACCGAGGCGGGCCTGCGCCAGGGTCGGCCCGCAGCTCGGGCCGAACGTCTCGAACCCCGTTGGGCACGCACACCACCTGATCGGGGCGGCCCACCCGCGCGTTGGCGGCGAGCTGTTTGTCGAACTGACTGACCGTGATGATGCGGTCGGCCAGCGGCGCGAGCAGTCGCTCCGCTCGCCGGTAGACCATCGCCTGACGCCGGGGCACGCCCTCTACGAACGCCCAGCCATGCGCGGTGAAGATCACGGGCACGCCGAGCCCGCGGGTGGCCAGCCGCCCCACGACCCCCGCCTTGGAGCTGTGGAGCGTGACGAGGTCGGGCTGATACGCCGCGAGGGCCCGCCGTAGCTCCAGCGCGGCTCGCATGTCCGTCCGCGGAGAGATCGGAGCCACCAGGTGCTCGAGCGAGCGCACGGACACACCCCGCGCGCCCAGCAGGTCGACGAAGGGCCCATCTCCTCCGACCCACACACGCACATCGTGCCCGGTGTCCTGGAGGGCGGCCGCCAAGTCGCACACGTGGATCTGCGCCCCTCCGATCGCATCGGAGCGGGTGATCACGAAGGCGATCTTCGGTCGAGCCATCGAAGCAGTTCAGCGCGATCCGATGCGGGCGACCATCACGAAGAAGGTCCGCATCATGATGTCGAGGTCCATGGTGAAGCCATGGCGCCCGACGTAGTACAGATCGTAGGAGAGCTTGATGGCCGAGGCCTCCACCGAAGCGGCGTACCCCTGGTGGATCTGCGCCCAACCGGTGATCCCCGGCTTGACCAGGTGGCGGTAGTCGAAGAAGGCGATCTGCTTTTGCAGCTCTTCGACGATGGCCGGCTGCTCCGGGCGCGGCCCCACCAGGGACATCTCCCCGCGCAGCACGTTGAACAGCTGGGGAAGCTCGTCCAGCCGAGTTCGGCGTAGCCAGTAGCCCAGGCGAGTGACCCGCGCGTCGTTCTTGCCCGCCCACTTCGCAGGGGCCCCCTCGGGCTGGTAGGTCATCGTGCGGATCTTGTGGAGCTCAAAGGTCCGGCCGCGGTGCCCTACCCGCTGCTGCCCAAACAACATCGGGCCCGGCGAGTCGATGCGGACCGCGAGCCACAGCAGCGGCCACATTGCGGCCAGCACCAGCAGCCCGGGGATTGCGACCATGAGATCGAGGCAGCGCTTGAGACGGCGCTCGGTGGGTCTATCGATCTGCTCGAACGCCGACAGCACCCACCGTGCATCCATCAGGTCCAGCGGCAGTCGCCGTGCCGCGTCCATCCACACCGTCCCGGCGGTGGAGATCCGGACCCCGGCGGCCTGGAGGGCCGACAGCGCCTCGACCCGCCGATCGTCGACGGGCGTCGTATCGAGCACGATGGCCCACTGCACCCCACGCGCGGGCAAGATCTCCGCGGCATCGCACAGGCGGCCCAACACGGGCAACGGCGGCACCGTGTCGTAGGCGCGAGGCACGGTGTCCGACTGGGGCCGGGCCGGCTCGCGAAAGCCGAGGCGCCGACCAGGGCCACCATCGTCATGAAGCAGCCCCACCACCTCGATACGGGTATGGGTCAGAGCGCCCAGGGCCTTGGCGAACCGTCGCTCTACGGCGCCGTCGCCCAGCACCGCCACCGGAACCCGCGGGCCTTGCTTGATGAAGCGTGCGTAGACCAGCCGCCACCCCACCAGCGCCGCGGTGACCGTCAGCCCCGAGAGCACCAACGCGGTTCGTCCGAGTCCCTGAAACCAAATGGCGTGGCTGACCACCAGCATGGACAAGCTCGCGACAACGCCGACGCCGAGCCCACGAATGACCACCGCGCCGCGATCGAGCAGCTGCGCCTGGTCATCGAGGCCACACAGATAGGCACCGACCACTGCGACCAGCAGGCCGGCCAACGCCGTGAGGGTGGTGCCCTCGAAGCCGAACGCAGCGCCCGGGTGGATCCACGTCCGAAGGACCACGGCGATCATCTCGATACCGAGGGCGGCGCATAGGGTGTCCCACACGACGAAGTCGAGCTGCTTCAACATCGGCAAGCATCCATCCAAGAGGGCATCGCGAAGGCGCGTCGCTCTCCCTCATCGAACACGCGAACAACCCCTGTCGGTTTCCGTCCCGAAGCGGTCAACCCGAGGGGGGCTCGGGCGTGGTCATGGTCAGTCGAGCCATGCCCTCTTCCTCGGATGCTCTTGGTAATTCAGCGGCTCCCCACGAAGCCATTGCCCAGCTGGTTCGCCTGCTTGGCGTGCTTCGACGCCGCTGGCTCTTGTGGGTTGCTGCTACCGGTCTATGTGTGGCCGCAGCCGGCCTCGCCCTACGCTTCGTGCCTGCCCGCTATCAGGCCACGGCTTCATTGGTGTTGCACCAAGGTGGGCCGCAGGTGCTGGACAAGGTCCGTGGTGTCAGTGAAGAGGGCCAAGAACAAGGCAAGGACTACGACGCCTACTACCAGACGCAGCGCGGCATCATGCGCAGCCGGGCCGTCGCCGAGCGAGCTCTGGCCGGGCTGGGCCTTGCCGACGACCCCGATGCGCTGCGCGACGCCGACGGTCCGCTGATGTCCGCGCCGCCCTCGGCCGACGCGGTCGAGCGCCTGCAACGATTGATGACCATTCGGGAGATTCGCGGATCGCGAATCGTGGAGGTCACCGCCGAGCACCCCAATCCGGAGACCGCCCGCGACCTGGCCAACGCACTGGCCGATGCCTATCTGGGCCATGTCCGGAACAGTCGGCGCAACCTGGGTCGGCTCGCCGAGGACAACCTCGCCCAAGAGCGTCGGACCGCCCGCGCTCGGCTGCGCGAGGCCGAGGCCGCGCTCCAACAGTTCAAGGACGACAACAACGTCACCTCGGTCTCGCTGGCCGACCGCCAGAACGTCATCACCCAAGACGTGCTCTCGTTGTCGGCGCGCGCCAAGGAGGCAGAGGCCGAGCACATCCACATGGGCAGCGTCTTGACGCAGGCGGAGAAGCACCACCAGCGGGGCGATCTGCTGGCCGCGCTGCTGGTCCTCGCCGACGGCGAGCCCACGCTCGACCGACTGCGGGTCGAGCACCTCACCGCCAAGGCCGCCTATCGCTCTGCCGACATCGAGTTCGGGCCCAAGCACGCGCTGCACCGGGAGGCCAAGCAGCGGCTGAGCCAGGCCGAGCGAGATCTTCGCCGAGAAGTCGATGCCCGTCTGGCGTCACTTCGCTCGCGCGTCGATGCGGCTCGCAGTACCGAAGGCCGCCTCGATCAATCACTGGTGCGCGAGCACAGCCGCGCGGTCGCGCTGGGCAGCATCGAGCAGCGCCATCAGGAGCTCGCCCGCGACGCCAAGACCGCAGAGGAAGAGTACTTGCTCATTGCGCGTCGCGACACCGAGGTCTCGCTGACCAACCGCGTGGAGGCCGAGGGCATCGAGCTGCTCGACCGCGCCACCGAGCCGGCCACCGCCGCGTTCCCTCATCGGGGGCTCGGGCTGGCGCTGGGGGCCACGGTCGGCCTCGCGCTGGGCTTCCTGCTCGCGCTGGTCGTCGACGCCCGTGACCAGCGGATCCGCGACGCACAGGATCTCGAGCGAGCGCTCGGCGAAGATGCGCCTCCCGTGCTGGGCCAGCTGCCCGCACTGCGAGGAGATCCAGCCCTGCGCCGCGGAGATTCCCACGAACAACGAAGGACCCGCGACCTGTACGTGCACCGATTCCCGGCGTCACTCATGGCCGAGCGCTGCCGCGGCATCCGGACCTCCCTGGCCTTCGTCCAAGGCACCAGTGCACTGCGCTGCATGATGGTCACCTCGCCCGGGCCCTCGGAGGGCAAGAGCTCGGTGGCGCTGAGCCTGGCGATCTCGCTGTGCCAGGCCGACAAGAAGGTCGTGCTGGTCGACGCCGACATGCGTCGCCCGCGGCTGCACACCGCGTTCGTCGGCCGTGGAGCTCCAGCCCCCACCCTGGGCCTGGCTCCGGTGTTGTTGGGCAACGCTTCGCTCGACGACGCCATCATCCCGTCGCCCAACGGCGCCCCCGACAACCTCGACATCATCCCGTGCGGTGACCCGCCCGAGCACCCGGCCGAGCTGCTGGAGTCGACGGCGCTGACCGATCTGGTCGACGAGCTGCGCGCGCGCTACGACGTGGTCATCATCGACAGCCCGCCCGTGCTCCCGGTCGCCGATCCTCTCATCTTGGCGCAGAAGGTCGACGGCGTGGTGCTGGTGCCACGGGTCGGTCGTACCACCCGGGGTCAGCTGACGCGCACCGCCATGTTGCTGCGCCAGGCCGACGCGCGTGGGCTCGGCATCGTGCTCAACGAGGTCGACACCCGCCGCGACGATCCGTACGGGGGCAGCAGCTACGGGTACACCGCCGATGAACGCTCGCGTGTCGTGGGCGACGTCAACGCAGCCTGATCCGACCAGGAGACCAACCGTGAACGCGCTGTCCCGTGCTCGGATCCTGCTCGGGATCGCCATCGTCGGTCCCGCCCTCGCTGTGGGAGGCGTGTGGCCGTGGACGGTCCCCGTGTTCGCCGTGGTCGTTGCCGCCGCGTTGCTCGGGGGCCGGGTCTCCAAGCGACGCTGGCGAGTCCCCGCCGGGCTCGGCCTCGGGCTGCTGGCCGTGGGCGCCACGGCGGTCCAGGCCTTGCCGGGGCCGGGCCTCCGCGAGACCCTGGCCCCCACGCTGCATGCCTGGGTCCAGCAGGCACAGCACGGGCTCGATGCGAGCGGCTGGCCCAGCATCTCGGTGACTCCGGCTGACACCGCACTCGAAGCGGTTCGACTGCTGGCCTTGGTCGGCTTGGCCCTGGCCTGCGCCCAACGTTCGTGGAAATTCACGGCCGGACTGGTGGCGGCAGCGGGCACCGCGGTGGCCGTGGTCGGGCTCGTGCAGCAAGGGCTGGGGCTCGACCACATCTATGGGCTCTACGAGGCGCAGCACACCGCGCCCGGACATGCGCCCGCGCTGCTGGCGACGTTCATCAATCCCAACCATCAGTCCGGGCTGTTGCTGCTGGGCATCTTTGCCACCGCGGGGCTCGGGGTGGCGCTGCGTCACGAAGACGGTCCACTCGAGCCTCGGCTCGTGCTCGGCATCGCCGGTGTGTTGCAGCTGACCGCGTTGGTGCTGTCGATGTCGCGCGCGGCCCTGCTGTCGGCGGCCGCAGCCGGGGTGGTCGCGGCGTTCGTCGGACGCGACCCCGATCCTCGGAAGTGGCCCAACCGCTGGATGCCCCGCGCCGCGTGGTTGGCGACACTGGCCGGCCTCGTGCTCGGCGTGGGCACCCTGGGTGCGTTCTCCGAGCTCTCCACGCTGTTCAACGGCAGCGCACTCGACCACGCCACCCTGTCGCGGCTGCAGCTGACCGCCAGCGCCCCGGGCTTGCTCGATCTGTCTCCGGTGGTTGGGATCGGCCGTGGCGCGTTCGGTGACCTGTACCCCGCGTTCGATCCTCAGCCCACCCACGTGTGGTTCTCCCACCTGGAGTGCGCACCGCTGACGCTATGGGTCGAGTGGGGTCCGCTGGTCGGCGGCGCGTTGCTGGTGGGGCTCCCGCTTTGGTGGGTGCACGCGATGCGCCAGTGTGGGACAC
>JAHZJA010000536.1 GCA_022601155.1 Deltaproteobacteria bacterium
GGCCACCGTCGGCGCCATAGCTCCGCCCGCAGCGTGGCGATGGGGTCGTGCCCTGGCTCCACTCCAAAGACCAACACGGGGCCGCCGTCGGGGGCGGTGATCCGTCGGGTGTCGGGATCCCAGGCCCCCGCCACGAGGACCTGATCGCCCGCGCCTATCGACTCTTCCTCCCACACGCGGGCCAGGGCGACGTACGACTCGAGCACCACGTTGCGCGATGCCCCCGCCTTGGGCAGCGGCGGAGCCTCGGGCAGCGGTCGCCGTCCCGCCGCCCAGCGGACATCCTCGGTCTGGACCTTCACGACCCCATCATCCGAGACCAATCGCAGCAAGCGTCGCTGCTCGTCGACGAAGCCATACGTCGTGGAGGTGGGCGTCACCGTGGCGACCGTCACCGTGCTCCCATCGCGAGTCTCGACCGACTGGGTCCCGTGGCGCATGCCGGCCAGCTGGAACCAGTGGATGTGGCGACGCAGCGCGATCGGTGGTCCTTCGACCTTGGCCAGCACCACCGTGGTACCCGGCGCCGCGCGACCGACGAGCGCGGCCGCGACGTTGGCCGACGGCCCCTGTCGTCGATGCAGCCACAGCGCGCCACCGCCCAACACCAGGCCTATCGCGACGCCAAAGCTCGGCAAGACCCCCGGAGCGGTGCTCATCAGCGGGACGAGCATGGTGCACGACCACAGGCTTCCGATGAGGACCAGGATGTACGACGGCACCACGATGGGTCCCTCGATCTCCGAGTCGCGCAGCCCGAGGCCCTGCAGCGACGCCGCCGCGGGGACAGGGACGAAGCCCGGAAACCGCCGCCGCGCTGCCACGAACAGCACCGCCAGCCCGCCCCACAGACAGCACCACAGCACGCCAAAGACCGGTACGACCGGCAGTAGACCCACGCCAACGACCGCCACGACGGCACAAAACCAGATGGGGCGTCGGGATGGCGACATCGTCGGGCCCCCCGAACGGCGGGGTTGCTCGTTGGCCCTCATCGATCGCCGTAGGCGTCGACGAGCTCACCGATTCCCGAGACCAGCCGCGGTGGCACGACGCCGCCCTCCCGCGCCAGATCCCGGAGACGACGCTCGTAGGTCGCCATCCCGGTGCCCGGCACCCGTGGGATACGGCTGAGCGCTCCGCGAATCTGGTCGAGCACGTCGGTCTGCACCACCCATCCCTACTCGGCGTACAGATGGAACAGCTTGTCGATCCATCCCCCCTGGGCGGTGTGCTCGGCCACGCGAAGCAGACAGTCCACTCCCGTGTGGGCGGCCGGATGATCCATGGCGATCTTGGCCGCCATCAGCTGAGTGTGCAGCGCCGATGCATAGCGCTCGGCATCTCGCGACTTGCCGACCTTGAGCGCTTTGTCGATCAGCTGACTCATCAGCTCGGGCAAGCCCGACTGCTCGCCGGGCGCCAGTGTCTGCCGCAGCCGGGACGACGCATCCTGGACTTCGGCGGTGTCCGACTCGATCACGGTCATCAGCTCGCGACCGATACGAACGCGATCACCGTCGTACAATTGCCTGGAGCCCGACAGGCGCTCGCCATTGACGAACGTCCCGTTGCGACTGTCCAGATCTTCGATCTCGCACCGATGGGGCTCTACATGGAACCGTGCGTGGACCCTGGAGCTGAGCTCGTCCTCGAGGGTGAGCCAGCAATCCGCGCTGCGACCCAACTCGTGGGTGCCCTTGGGCAACACCATGGTGCTGCCGCCGAGCCTGAGCTTGTAGTGCGGCACCTACGCCGTACAATACCGCAAGTTGAGCCCCATTACCGAACGAACGGTGCATTCAGGGCCCTCGGCGCGCGTTGTCGCCGCAGTCGGGCGGGCGCTGATCTTGGTCGAACGGGGCGCTATCGGACCCTGAATTGTTGATCCGTGATCACCTGACTCTGTCCGTGGTCGATACGAACGACTTGCCCTCGGACTCCAGCGACGCCACCGCGTCCGCCTGCGTCGATGATGAAGTTCGAGCGTCCCTCGGGCGCGTTGATGATCCGCACCGGGTAGACCAGAGGGTTGTTACCGACCACGACCGGCTCGTTGAACGGGATATAGCCGTTGGCTGAGCTGAATTCTTCGCGGTAGCCGTTGGCGATCCGTGAGCGCTTGAACGTCGCAAACGACGACGGCCAGTCTTCGTCGGATGTGTTGGGCGGATCCGAGACCAACCCGGCCAGGCTGGTGAGATCGATGACCACCGACAACACGGGGTTGGAGTACCGGATCGCTGGGATCGGCTCGTTCAGGTAGCGGAACGTGTGGAACAGGCTGTCGCCGGCCGCCGACCGCTCGGCCACGATGCGACACGGGTTGGGGTCATCGGGACTGGCCTGATCGGCATTGACGCAGTCGGGGATCTGCCAGACCCCGGTACCGAACGTACTGGCCGCGTCGGGGCCCAGGCGAATGCGACTGCTCAGGAGGTTCGAGACCTGCTCGTCCTCGATGCACTCCCCCGTGACCGTGTCGGCCCGGACGCGGTCGGTGAGGAACGTGGTGGCGGCCCCGGTGAACGCGAACGAGTTGTGCAGCTCGACCGAGTAGCGGACCAGCTCGGGGAAGCACCGCGGGCCTGGCAGCGGGCTGAGCAGGCACCCCGGGTTGCCGTCGTCGCACGGCACGTGGCACACGCCCGCCATGCAGACCTCGTCGTCACCCAGGCACTGCTGGGTGAAGACCTCGGGGTTGCCCTCGTCGTCGAACATGCCGTCGACCGTGAACTGCGAGTCACAAGGCAGCGGCGGCTGGAGCCCTCCGGGCGGCGCACACAGATCGCATGGAGCCCGGCACAGCGAGTCGTCGCACAGGTACTGCAGGCCGAGTCCGAGGCAGTCCGCGTCGTCGTTGCAGCCGTCATCCGGCTGGCGGCCCACGCATCGGCCCGGACCCTCGTCGCCGCCGTCGAACGGCTCGCACGACAGCGCACCACGAAGGTTCGCGTCGTCCCCTCCCCCCAAGTCGTAGGGATCGGGAAGGCAATCGGCGTCGGTGTTGCACGCGTCGCTCTCCAACCGTCGGATGGGCGACTCGCACGAAAGGCGCGCCTCGTACTCCTGCAGGTTGACGTCGGGAGCGAACTCGAGAGGGTCCTCCTCGGGGAACACCGCGAGATCGCGGACGACGGCGCGCATCGGCTGCTCGAGAGCGGCCAGCCACAGCTCGTTGTCGGTCGCACGGGTGATCCGGTACTCGCGGCTGGCCGCGCCGCAGGGATCGCTGATGAACGGCGCACATGCGTCCCGAAGCGCCTCGCGCTCGCTGTTGTAGGCCAGCTCCGAGATGCAGATACCGGTCGCGGTGCTCGGCGCGGTGGGATCGCGAAGGCAGCGTTGCCCCAGTCCGCAGGTGTCGTCGTCACTGCAGCCCAGCAGCACCAGCTTGTCGCCAGCCAGCACCCCGTCCTCGCAGAAGTTCGCCCCCTCGTCCGTGAGCCGCGCATCGTCGGGGTCGACGTTGCGGCAGGTCCCGCCCGCGACCTCGTTGCCGTTGTCGTCGGTCCCGCCGTGGCTGTCGCACTGCAGCAGCCCGATGGCGCTGGTGGTGCCCGGAATGGTCGCTTGCCACTCCAGGGACCACGCCTGCGAGCCCCACTGCTGGAAGTCGCGCACAGCCACCCTCGGCGCACCGTTTTCGTACAGCCCATCGCCGGAGAAGCTCCCCAGCCCATCGGCGTTGGTCGGTGAGCCGAGGTCTACCGCCACGGCCACTTGCTCGTCCGAGATCATCTCGCCCTGAGCCGAGTAGGCCAGATCGATGCGGCGCAGCGAGGGGGCCAGGGTCTCGGAGTTGTCGTCGCCGCCCGGAATGGCACGGCCGGGCTCCTCATCGGCCACCAACGGCAGCGACTCGCGCACCGGGTTGGCCGCGAACGGATCGATGGCCGGCCACAGCGCATGGGGCCGCAGCTGGATGTTCATGACGCCGACCGGATCGACGGTTCCATTGAACGCATCGGCCGTGTTCGAAAGCTGCCCAAAGCTCGAATAGACGACGGTGCCGATGCTCGTCACGCCGACGCCCACGATCCCGTCGGCCCCGAACGGAGCCCGCTCGGGTCGAATCCCCGACTCGTCGTCGAACTGATCGGTGGGCTCGGGAGCATCGCCCGACGCGCCGCCAATCTCTCGGAAGGTCCAGTCGTTGATCGTCGCCCCGCCCGAGGCACGAATGCCCGGGCCCACTGCGAACGGACGACGGTTGATGTCGTTGTCGAGCTGCCCGGGGGCAATCGGACTGCACGCCGAGGGCTCTTCGAGGGTCGGGTCCACCTGGGTGTCGCACTCCAGCCCCAGTGCATCGGGGTCGAAGTCGCGGTCGACCACATGCGTCGAGCCGTCACCTGCAATGACGTAGAGGAACTGGTGGGCGTCGCCCAACACCGTCGACGCCGGGGTGACCCGAATCGCCTGCAGACCCTGGGCGTTCTCCAGGGGCAACGTCAGCGCGGTCTCGGCGAAACGACCGTCTTCACCGATCGGGATCTCGAACAGGAAGTCGGAGCCCGGCCCCCCCACGAACAGCGTGGCGTAGGTGAGATTCCGCTTGACCTCGTCCGCATCGAGAATCTCCTGGGAGGGCGGCTGCACGAGCGCGAGCGTCGTGGGGAACACCCCGCCGGGATCGACCAGCTCGACCTCGTCGGGCAGGTCTCAATCGAACTGTGCCGGGCAATCGACGGGACACAGCGGCTCGGTCCCCGCGTCGATCACCTCGATGGTGCCGTCCTCGGCGGTGACGAACTGTCGGCTCTGCAAGATTGCCTGCGTGCCCAGGCTGACCTCGGCGACGAGCTGACACGAGGGAAACGAGACGTAGATGCTCGCCGGGCGGCCGAGGTCACAGACCTGACCGGTGGCGTTGGGATCGATGGGATCGGGATCGTTCGGCGTGCCGCCGTCGCTCTCGCCCGGGTTGGGACCGGGGTCGCTGGTGTCGTCGGTACCGCCGTCGTCGGAGTCGTCGGCCGAGCCCGTGTCACCGGTCGGGACCTCGGTCCCGTCGCCAGCGAGGCTGAGCGTGGACGGCACGGCGACGATATCGCCGGGCGACGACCCCAGGGGCTGACCGTCGCTGCGCCGAGGGATCAGCGTGGAGCTGAGCGTGCTCGGAGGCGGCAGGTCTGGAGGATCTTCGCCCGTGAGCGTGGTGTTGACCGCGTGCTCGGCCAGCCCGGGCACGTCCAGCAGGGTCAGGTCGCAGCTGCCCACGTTCGCGGACACGACCCGGCACGAGTCGTCGGTGATCGTCAGGCGCGAGGGCAGCCGCCCCGCGGGCAGGAACTGGTACCCCGGCGACTCCTGGTCCATGTCGACCAGGCCGGCGTCGATGTCACAACGGCGGAACATCGCCAGCTCGTTGCGCTCGGAGTTGGTGACGAAGCCGATGAGCTGGGCGGTGGGGGTGTCGACGATGTCGCAACGCCGAGCATTGGCCGCGCCGTCGCACAGGTTGAGCGACAGCACCTCCATCTGGTTGCCGTTGTCGCGCACGCAGGCGAGCACGGCGTCGAGAGGACGATCGAGCACGCGGTTGGGGACCACGACACGGTCGTCGCCACCGCAGGCACTCACGGTGAGGGCCAAGGCGAGGGACCAGACCGACGCAGTGAGCGTACGCCAGGGGTGGTGGGATGAACGGCGCATCAGGAGAACGGATCCTGTAGCCCAGGCGGGCCAGTTCCTGGAAACGCGTGGACCGACGTCGTGAAAGGTCGATCACGCTGATGGAGAACTCGAGGTTGTTGATGATGTACGCGGCCTCGCGCTGCTCATCGATCGCGATGTCGTGCGGGCCCGTCCCCACGACGATGGCATCGACCACCCGCAGCGCCTCGAGGTCGACGACGTAGACCAACGCCGCCCGGAAGCACGTGATGAGGGCATAGCGCTGGCGCGGCGTCCCGTCGTCGTCGCGCTCGACGTAGATCTTCATGCGCGATGGCTCGGCGCAGATCTCTACTGGGGGCGCCGAAGGAACATCGAGAGGCTCGTTGTCGACCCCCAACGAGGTGTCCAGCGAGATGAGTGCACCCGGGTTGGTCTGGACCACCAGCAGCTGGTCCCCGCGGGGATCGGCGAACGCCATGTCGCCGAGGATCGGCGCGATGGCGAGGCTGGTGTCGAGCAACAGTGCGGGCTGGATTCGTCGCGAGCCCCGGACCCGCGGCTCGCACTCCACGGCACACGGCTGGCCCACCTGGGACGGTGTGGCACAGTACGGGCCCGCATAGACCTCGCGACAACCACCGCCGTCACAGTTGGCCGACTCGTTGACGTCGAGCCCGTCGCACATGATGGCGAGGTCCTGCTCACCACGCTCGCCCGGGCCCGCCTCGGCCTCCAGGCGGCACTCGTTGCGGAGCGAGACCATGCAGTTGGTGCGGTCCGCGGGCGCCACCTGCTCGGCCACGCCCGCGCCCACATCGAGCGCGCTGGCGGTGAAGCTGGCCAGCTGCCCCGTGAATCGGAAGCTGGTGTAGACGAGCGGTCGAGTGCACTGCTGCGTGATCGACGGAACGTTGGGCTCGGGATCGAGGGCGCCCAGTGGGCCCTCCC
>JAHZJA010000537.1 GCA_022601155.1 Deltaproteobacteria bacterium
ATCACCGACTACGGCGAGAGCGACGGCTGCGCGTTCTTCGTGATGGAGTACCTCGCGGGCGAGGACCTCAGCTTCGTGGTCAAGCGCGAGGGCCGGCTGCACTGGTCGCGCATCCGGCCCATCGCGATCCAGCTGCTCGAGGCGTTGGCCGCCGCCCACGCCGTGGGGATCGTCCACCGCGACATCAAGCCACACAACTGTTTTTTGACCCCACGCCCCGGCAACCCCGACTTCGTCAAGATGATCGATTTCGGGATCGCCAAGCTCTACAACGAGGGCTCTGAAGAGCAGCTGACACGGACCGGCGCCATCATGGGGACGGCGGAGTACATGTCGCCCGAGCAAGGACTGGGCGAGGAGCTCGACGGACGCAGCGATCTGTATTCGGTGGGGATCATCTTGTACCGGATGCTCACCGGGCACGTGCCGTACAAGGGCAACAACCCCATGGCGGTGCTCTACCAACACATCCACGCCGACCGCGTCGCTCCCAGCGTGGCGTGCCCCGAGGCCGAGATCGGCCCTCGCGTGGATGCTCTGGTGCTCAAGTCCCTGGCCAAGGATCGCGACGAGCGATTTGCATCGGCAGCCGAGTTCATCGCCGAGCTCGAGGCCATCACACAGGTTGGAGCCCTCCGCACGGGGCGCTCGTCGTCCGCACGACACCGACCCTTGATGGCCGCTGCCGCCGTGGTCGGAGTGCTGGGGGTCGGCCTGGCCGCCTGGATGTGGGGGGGCGACAGCGCAGCGCCGACCGTCGACGATCCGGCTCCGGCCATCGCGGCCAAGCTTCCCAGCGCCGATCCGACGCCCGCCTCGCCCTCCGCCAACGCCGACGCCCCTGGTGTGGCCGCCCCTGCTGCAGTCGGCACCCCGACCCCGGCCGACCCGCCACCGAGCGAGCCCGACCCCGTTCCAGCCGAGCCCGACCCGGCGAGCCCCGAGCCCGATGGTGAGGGCGAGGCCGAGGGCGAGACCGATGCCCCTGCTCCCAGCGAGGCCGATGCGCCGCCCCCTCGCCTGCCCGCTCGACGCTCGCAGCGGGTGGTCCGCAGCCGCTTGGGCCGCATCGACAGCAAGGTTCGCGCCTGCGGCAAGGCAGCGGGGCTGTTCCCCGGTGAATCGGTGCGCGTGGTCGTGACGATCGCTCCCAGCGGGCGCGTGCAGCAGGCCAAGGTCAAGGGCACGTTCAACCGCAAGGGGGCCAACTGCATCGTCAAGGTGGTGCGGCGCACTCGGTTCTCACAGGCCCGCCTGCAGCAGACCATCGAGCACCGGTTTACCCTGTAGCGGCAAGGCGACCGCCGCCGCTCGGTCGTTCGCGAGGGGACTGATGTCGAAGTACAAGCTCATCTCTTTCAAGCTGTGCCCGTTCGTCCAGCGCTCGATCATCACGCTGCTCGAGAAGGGCATCGACTACGACATCGAGTACATCGATCTCGCCGACAAGCCGCAGTGGTTCCTCGACATCTCACCGTTCGGCAAGGTCCCCGTGCTCGAGGTCGATGGCGTGGCGTTGTTCGAGTCGGCGGTGATCAACGAGTACCTCGACGAGACCGCGGGCGGCCGCAGGCTGCACCCCGACGACGCGCTTCGACGCGCCCACAACCGCGCATGGATCGAGTTCGGCTCGTCACTGTTGCTCGATCAGTACCGCGTGGGCATGGTCGCCACCGAGCCCGAAGCTCGCGCCCAGCTGGAGACCTTGCGTGGCAAGCTGTCGCGGCTCGAAGATCAGCTGGGCGACGGACCGTGGTTCAACGGGGCCGGGTTCTCCCTGGTCGACGCGGCCATGGCTCCGCTGCTGCAGCGGTCGCACTGGATGGCTCAGGTCGACGCCTCGGTCGACCCGCTCGAGGGCCTGCCCAAGCTCCGCGCGTGGCAGCAGGCCTTGCTCGCGCGCGACAGCGTCAAGGGCTCAGCGGTCGAGGACATCGTGGATCTGTTCCTCACTGCCCTCGCCCGGCCGCGGGCCAACAACGGAGACCGGCCCAGCTGGCTCGGCACTCGCGCCGCGTAGGCGCACGGCGAAGCCACCCGGTCGCGCCCCGGACGGAGGTGGGGCGGTTTCGCAGTGGCAGGCGCAAGCAGCCCTCGGGCGAATAGTGCGCTAGCGCAAGCACGGGCGCACAGCACGGGGGCCAGGTTGCGTTACGCTCCGCCGCAAATGGCCAGTGACCTCATCTCCGACACCACCGACGATGCTTTCAAGAGCGAGGTAATCGACTCCGACCTTCCGGTGCTCGTCGATTTTTGGGCCACCTGGTGTGGACCGTGCCGCGCACTCGCGCCCCACGTTGAGGCCGTGGCCCACGACTTCGCGGGCCAGCTCAAGGTCGTCAAGCTCGACATCGACAACAACCCCAAGACCCCGGCCGACTTCGGCATCCGCGGCGTCCCTACGCTGTTGGTGTTCAAGGGCGGTGAGCTGGTCGACAAGATGGTCGGCAACCCCGGCAAGAAGAGCGCGATCACGGACTTGGTCGCCAAGCACGTCGCCGCCAAGACCGCCTGAGCCTCTTCTCGCCGCCGACGCGGCGATCCACGTCCCGAGAACAGGGGGAGCCGTCCACGACCGTGGGCCGCTCCCCTCGTTCGTTTCGAAGGGCCCCGCAACGAGAGAGGGGAGCCTCGATGGCTCCCCTCTTCGCACACTGCCGCCCCACGGGCGGTCTCGATGGAACCAGGCGCTACTGCACGGCGCCAGCGAGCTCCCAGGTGGAGCTGTCGGCCCAGCCGCGGACCATCACATGGACGGGCCCCGGGGCGCTCAGTGTCACCGTGCACAGCTCCTGCGAGCCGTTGAGGTACGGGCGGCAGTCGTACGTGGTGGTGTCGGGAGCCTCGCCCACGCGCACGTAGAGATCGGCATCACCGTCGCCCGACAGCTCGAAGCTGTAGCTTCCAACCGGAAGATCGGGCGTGGAGAACCGGGTCTCCTCGTCGGCCACGACTGTGCCGCTCTCGTTCATGCCTCCCCAGGCCTCGGGCTCGGGGGTACCCCCTTCGCCGTCACCGGTCACCGTCAGGCGGAAGTGGCTGTCGCCCTCGCCCGGATAGCCGTGGACCATCATGTGGATCCGGCTGGCTGCGGTGAGCGTGATGGTGCAGACCTCGTCCGATCCGGCCTCGAACGGCCGGCAGTCGTAGTCGGCCATGGTCGCGTCCTGGCCCACGCGAACGTAGAGGTCGGCATCTCCACCGGGGTTGGCTTCGGTGTGGGCCAGCGTCACGACGTACTCGCCCGCCGCGAGCTCCTCGGTGGTGAAGCTGCGGGTCTGGTCGTCCGCCGCCACGTCGGTCACATCCAAGATGGACTCGCCTTCTCCGTCGCCCACGGGGGGCGGGGCGCACGAGTCGGGCTCGTTGGCACACTGGAGCAGCGCGCGGGCCTTCGACAGCGCGATGTAGGGGTTGTCGTTGTCACCCCCGGTGTCGTCCGAGCCCTCGCCCCAGCCGACCGCATCGACGGCCATCCACGCGAAGTCGGGGTGCAGCTCTTGGTTGTTGGGGCCGCCGGCGGTGGTGGGGTCGTCGATCCACTCGCCGCCGATGATGCGCCCGCTTCCGTCGATCTCCAGCACGTAGTTCAGCTCGACCCAGTGGGGGTCCACGTCGCGGGTGTCGGCGCGCTTGAGCAGCTCGTTCTCGGGCACCCCGTCGGAGATCATCGAGTAGTTGAGACGGACGCGCTGGAACGAGGCCGCGTCGTCGTTGAACTCGTAGTCGGAGCCCGCGGCACCGATGAGTTCGTTGGCCCGCTCCGCCGTGATGTCCTCGTACGTGGCGTTGAACGCGTTGATCGGGAAGTTCCAAACCTCGTAGTCGGCGGTGTGGTCGATGACGAACGAGGGGCGGCCCTGCTGGTTGGTGGCCAGGTTACGCGCGCCACGGCCGAGCATCCCCGTGATGGCGATGTGGAACGAGCCGGGGTTGAGGTCGCGGCACGACACGTCGGTGGGACGACCGAACTCGTCGCGCTCGATCTCGTCGGCGGCGGTCCGGCAGCGGCGACCGGTGAAGGTGGCCTTGTCGCTGAAGTGCAGCTCGGTGAACAGGGCCTCGACGTCGGCCATCTTCCACAGCATGCATCCCTCGGTGTCGTCGATGCACTCGGTGACCTTGCCCTCGACCATCTTCACGCTGATGTCGCGGTGCGGGTAGCCCATGGGCTCCGACGTCGCGTAGGAGGCCCAGCCGTTGCAGTGACCCCACCAGTTCTCGGGCTGCACCCACTGGTAGTTGCCCTGGTTTTGCATCTCCCACTTGGTGGCGGGGCCGGCCACCGTCAGCTCGGGGTGCTCGGTCTTCTCGCAGCCAGCGGGGTCGTCGGCGTAGTCGGCGTAGGCGCAGTTGCTGGTCGCGGGAACCGTCTCCTCCTGCCCCGGGTAGAACAGCAGGTCGTACTTCTCCATCGGCGACAGCGTGTCGACGTCGCTACGATCGTTGTAGTCCTGGTTGGCGCCGGGCTGCCATCGCCACGCGGTGCCGTTGTTGGACATCGGCCACCACGTCGACGCGAACACGTCCCAGTCGGTCTCGCCCTCGGTGAGGCTCGCGTCGAACTGCGCGTACTCGCTGTTGGGCTGGAGATCGGGGTGAAACTGAGACGTGCGGTTGGCCGAGTCGATGGCCTCGGTCTTCCCCTCGTCGTCGAAGGTCACCACCATGTGGGCGCCACCGCGAAGCTGCTCGCCGGTGTGCTCGTCGAAACCCAAGACGTAGTGATAGGTGCCATCACGGAAGTCGGGCGTCTGCCCCTCGCCGGGCTCCGGGCTCGTCCCCGCTTCGGCACAGCCAGCGGCAAGGGTCAAAGCGGTCAGCCACACGATCTTGGTTGCCTTGTGCATCGTCGTCCTCACGATTGATTGGTGCCGGGGGCGTCACCCGCGGCGCGACACCGCGCGCCGGATGCCCGCCCAAACGCAATGGGTGTGCCAAAGACATACATTCGTGCACCCCTAGAATCGTTGGATAAACCACGTGCGTGTACACATACCTACAGTGTATCCAAACGACGCATGACTACTGTCGTAGCCACCTGGGGCCACAGCCGTAGCCAGGAGAACCCCGATCCGCGTTTTGCTGACCTAGGACGGTATCCAGGGAGATCCTGATGGTCCGGCGAGCCGGCTCGGAGACCACCCGCACTGGGCAATCTGCACGCCCTGGCCACGCGAACTTGCTCGTAATCGCGCTGTTCAGCCGCCATCCCGCGCGTCATCGCGCCGAGACGATGGCCTTCGCTACGCGAACACGATGCGCCGAACGTCAGGCTCGTGGGGAGGATCCGACGGACGAAACCGCCGAGCCTGGCGCCCCGAACCAGATGCCAAGCGTCAGTGCGGCACGGCCCGGCAGACGACATCGCTGAGGCCCCGGTATCCGAACCCCCTCAACTTCGGCCTGGCTCGGCGGACCCGGCGGCCAAGCTCGCTGACGCCCGTGAGTCCAACTCCCCAGACGTCGGTCTGGCCGGACGGACGAGATCGCAGCGGCCGGTGCTCCGAACCCGCCAACTTTCGGTCGCACGCGGCGGACCAGGCGGACGCAACGGCCGAGCCTAGCGGCCCGAGCGCCAAGCGTCAGCCGGGCGTGGTGGACCCGGCGGACGAAACAGCCGAGCCTAGGAGCCCGAACCGGGGCACCCCACCCTCGGGTGGCCGTGGCTACTGGCTCGCGGCTTCGCGGGCCTGCGTGCCGTGGAAGCGCTTCATCTTGCGCTTGATCATCTCTTTTTTGACCATCCCCACGAGGTCGATCATCAGCTTGCCCGTGAGGTGATCGTGCTCGTGCTGGAGCGCGCGGCCAAGCAAGCCATCGCCCTCCCACTCGAATGTCTCACCCTCGACGTTCATGGCCCGCACCTTGGCCCAACGCGGACGTTTGACGTCGACGAACACGTTGGGAAAGCTCAGGCAGCCCTCTTCGGCGACGACGGTGCCGTTGCCCGTCTCGACCACCTCGGGGTTGATGAAGACCACGGGCTCGGCGTCTTCCTTGTCGGTCGCGACGCGCCCGTCGATGATGAAGATGCGCTCGAAGCGCCCAACCTGGATCGCCGCAATGCCGGCCCCATTGAGTGCATACATCGTGTCGATGAGGTCCCTGACGAGCTCCCGCACGTCATCGGTGACCTCGGTGACCTCGGTGGTGGGCTCGCGCAGGCGGGGATCGGGATACGTGACGATGTCGAGAACGGCCATGGGCTTGGCTTCGGCGGCAGGTCCGAGTTCGGGCAAGGGTAGCCTGTCGTCGCGGCCAGTGCTACAGGCGGGGGCGCGCATGAGCACCACGGTCGAATCCATCCGCACCGCCCTGGGCTCGGTCAAGGACCCAGCCACGGGCCACAGCATCCTCGGCACCGGCCAGCTCACTGCGGTGGAGGTCACCGACGCGGGCGCCGTGACACTACGGGTCGACCTGATCTCCCCGGGGTACCCGCTGCGCGACGCGTTGGAGACGAGCATCCGCGAAGCGATCGGTGATGCAGCTCCCGGCGGGCTCGACATCCAGTGGGGGCTCAAGGTCCCGCGCAAGGCCGCACGCCAAGACCTCGATCGACTGCCGACCGTCAAGAACATCATCGCCGTCGCGGCGGGCAAGGGTGGCGTCGGCAAGAGCACGGTCAGCGTCAACACGGCCCTGGCCCTGCAGCGGCTGGGCGCGCGCGTGGGACTGCTCGACGCCGACATCTACGGCCCCTCGGTTCCCAAGATGCTCGGCGAGCCCGAGCGTCCGGCCGGGACCGCGACCGACGGCGGCGGCATCGCTCCGGCCCTGTACCGCGGCATCGCGGTGATGAGCGTCGACTACTTCGTCGAGCCCGGTGCGGCGGTGATCTGGCGTGGGCCCATGATCCACAAGTTGCTCACGCAGTTCCTGGAGGACGTGCGATGGGGCGACCTGGACTACCTCGTGGTCGACCTTCCGCCGGGGACCGGCGATGCCCAGCTGTCACTGGCGCAGCTCATTCCGATCACGGGCTCGATCATCGTGACCACCCCCCAAGAGGTGGCGCTCATCGACGTCCGCAAGGCGGTCAACATGTTCGGCAAGCTCGAGGTCCCCGTGCTGGGCGTCGTGGAGAACATGAGCCACTACCGCTGCCCGGCGTGCGGCCACCACGACGAGATCTTCGGAGCGGGCGGCGGCAAGCGACTGGCCGACGAGATCGGCGTCGAGCTGCTCAACAAGATCCCCATCGACCCCGCGATCGCGTTTGGTGGTGAGGCCGGTGCTCCCGTGGTGGAGACCAATCCCGACGCGGCGCACTCCAAGGCGTTCATCGAGCTCGCGGCGGCGGCGGCTCTGGGTGCAGCCAAGCGCAGCGCCACCGGACCCAAGCGCAGCTCGCTGCTGCGCACCGTCGACTGAGGCTCAGTTCCACATGCGTCGGGGCCACGCCCCGCTGTCCGCCAGCGAGTCGCAGATGCTGGCGGCGCACTCGACCAGCGCTGTCACCCGACCGTCGGTGTCCTCGAAGGTCAGGCATCGCTGCTGCAACTCGAGCAACGCGGGACGCCCCGCGCTCGTGCTCTGACCCCGGGCCCAAAACCCCAAGGTCGGCATGATGGCGGTGACGGCGTACAGCATCAGCCGCGCGTCGGGGATCCGCAGGACCGACTGCACCATGCGCTGGTCGTCGGCGTCGAGCGTGCCCCCGATGCGCTCGAGCTGCGCCTTGAGCACCTCGAGCTGGTGGGTGTCGTCGGGGGCCGGCTCGTCGAGCAGGTCGACCCGGAGCTCACGGAAGCTGGCCCGCGGCGGCAGCTCTTCCACCATGCGCGCGCGCCCGAGCCCCTCGACCCGAATGAATCGGCGACCGTCGGGGAGTTTTTGGTGGGAGACCATGCGCCCGATGCCAAACACCGTTTCGAAGGCCGGGCGCCCCTCGTACTCGGCCTCGTAGCCCGGCCGCAGCAGCGGCAGGCCCAGGTGCCCTCCCTCGTCGAGCACATGATCGACCATCTCGAGATAGCGCGGCTCGAAGACGTTGAGCGGCACCACCATCCCAGGCAGGAGCACCGCGTTCGGGAGCGGAAACACCGGCAGGGCGGCAAGCACGTCGGCGTGCGGTCTTCGGTCTTCGTCGAGCATGAGGATGACGACTCAGGTCGCTACAGACTGTAGCGGCTCGATGCGGCCGAGGCGAGCCAATGGCCAGTGAGACCACGATTCGAGGCCCGTAGCCGCAGCCCAACCACACCGCCGTACCGTGACGGTGCAAACGGGCCACCCGGCCCCTCGAACCGCCCGGGTGGCCACGACGCCTTCAGCGCGGCGGGTCCGAGCGCCATCCACCGCGATGCAACGACAGCACGCGCCGCCGGACGGTGGCGCGTGGGTTCCACTACAGGCTAGCGCCCGCGGTCCCTGGGGGCCATGGGATCGCGGTTGGCGTAGCCGATCTCGGCGCGAGACCAATCGAGGCACGCCTCGTTCGTTCCCGCGCCTGGCTCCTGGAGCGCGGGCACATCGATACGATTGATGGCGCCGTAGCGCTGAGAAAAATGACGGTAGCCCGCAACCCCGGCGCCGGCTGCTCGAGCGAGCATCACCCTCGCCACGGTGTTGTGCGCGTAGATCAACACGGTGGGCCATCGGCCTTCCACCTTCGGACCCACGCGCGGCCGCGCGATGGTCTCCACCGCCTCGAACACGCGCAGGTCGAGATCCCGCACGCTCTCGCCACCATCGGGCATCCGAGCGTCGAGCATGTCGAGATACGAGCGACCGGCCCACTGCGGATACCGCACCATCGCCTCGGCGTGGGGCATGCACTCGAGGGCACCCAGGCTCATCTCGCGCAGCCGGGGATCGATCTCGACATCGAGGCCGCGCCGCTGTGCAACGAGGCCCGCACCGATGGTCGCGCGCTGACTGTCGCTGGCGTGGATGCTCACGAACGGTATGTCGCCGATGCACTCCGCTTGCGCGCGGGCCTGCTCGAGCCCTCGCGCCGACAGGGCGATGTCGTAGTGGCCGTAGAACAGATCGCGGCGCTCGGGCTCGCCGTGCCGCAGCACGTACAGCCGCAGACCCGCGCTGGTGGGGCTCACGACCACAGGCGATCTTGCAGCTCGGTGCGCTGCTGCATGGCCCCGCGAAACGAGGCGGTCACGACCTGAGCCCGATGTCGGTTGTCCGGGATCCGCAAGCACATGTGCTCCCCCACCATCACGCAGCCCGCTCCACGAGCATCGAGATGCGTCATGAGGGCCTCGACGATGTCGTTGCACGCACGCTCTTGCAGGGTGAGCCGCCGGGTGAAGCAGTTGACCAGATCGCCCAGCCGCCCAAAGCCCACCAGCTGCGCCCCGGGCAGGTACGCCACCGTCGCGCGCCCCGTGTAGGGCAGCAGGTGGTGCGGGCACATCCCGTGGTACGGAAGGTCGCGGATGATCACCAGCTCGGTGGGCGCCTCGCCCTCGACCGGATCACCGAGGATCACGGCAGGATCCATCGCATCCCCGGACAGGAACTGGTCGCGCCACAGCCGAGCCACACGCGTCGGCGTGTCCACCAGATCCTTGTGCTCGAGATCCTGGTCGCACGCGCGCAAGAAATCGGTGACGGCCTGGGTCAGCGCCACGGGGGGAACATCGGGGGCGTCACTCACCCGCGGGTGGATACCACCCGCCGCAATCGCGGGCTACTCGACGGCGGGCTGCAGCACGTCGGCGGCACGCTCGTCGAACGGCGGACCATCGAGCTCGCGGGCACGCCACGTGAGGCGAAAACCCCGAGGCAGGGACCCGAGCAGCGGCAGGCGATCGCAGGTCTCGCACGAGATCGAGTCCGACTGCACCGTGCACTCGTGGCACACGCGCAACGCGTCGTGCGTCCCGCGGAGGTCTTCGAGCAGCCGGCCGAGCACGGCGAGCTTCTTCTCGAGCCGGTCGATCTGCGTGGTGAGCAGACCTTCGAGCTTCTGCGCGGCCACGCAATCGGTGGGGCCGGCATCACGCGCGCCGAGCAGCTCCACGATTTCTTCGAGGGCCCACCCCGCCTCGCGCAGCGCAATGATGAAGTGCAGACGCTCGAGCTCGGACGCGGCGAACAGCCGATGCCCCCCCGCGCTCCGGGCGGCCCGCAGCAAGCCCTGACGCTCGTAGTACCGGACCGTGCGAGCGGTACAGCCGCCGCCACGGGGTCATGTCCTTGAGCGTCAAGTGTTCCGAGGTCACCGCCGAACCTCCATCGTGGTCACGCTGCCCCGTCCTTCGCAGACTGTCAAACCCCAACCCACGCGACCAGGCTACTGTTGGGGCGCGCATGACCGACCCATCGCCGCCTTCGGGTCCCACTGCGACCCACGGCCCGTCGCACGACGTTCCGGTGGCGCTGGTCACGGGTGCGGCCGTCCGGGTGGGGCGAGCGATCGCCACCGAACTCGCCGCCGCGGGGTATCGGGTGTGGCTGCATCACCACCGATCGGTGGAGCAAGCCCAGGCGCTTCACGTGGAGCTGTCGCGGCGCGATCCCAACGCCCTGCCTCCGATCGCGGCGGATCTGTGCGATGAAGCCGACCGCGCGCGGCTGGCCGACGCCGTGCTCGACCCGGCGGGCCCGGGGGCGGGACGCCTGGATCTGTTGGTGAACAACGCCGCCAGCTTCGAGCGCGGTGCATTCACCGACCGCAGTGACGCCGACCTTCGCCGGGTGCTCGAGCTCAACCTCGTCGCGCCGCTGTCGCTCGTGCGTCGACTGGCGCCCGGCCTGGCGCGGGCCGACGGCAATGTCGTCAACATCCTGGATGTCGGCGGCGTTCACCCGTGGCCCGAGCACCTCGATCACTGCGTCGCCAAGGCCGCCCTGAGCACCGCGACGCAAGGGCTCGCCGTCGAGCTGGCCCCGGTCAGGGTCAACGCCGTCGCGCCTGGGACCGTCGCCTGGCCCGAGCGACTGCGCGACCCGGCCCACCAACGAACGGTCGTCGAGCGGATCCCTCGGGGCCGCATTGGTGAGCCCGAGGATGTTGCGCGCGCCGTGTTGTTCTTTGCCCGCAGTCCGCACGTGACGGGGCAAGTGCTGGCGGTCGACGGCGGACTGCTGGCCGCCGTCGGTGGCCGACGACCCTGAGCCTCGACAGCCACAGCCGGTGTCCTGCCGCCGCTCATCCGACGGGACCGTTCCCGGAGGACCTGTTGCCTGCTGGCGAAACCATCCCGCCGACACCGCCCGACCGCCGCACCGCCCTTCGGCCGCGTGGATCGATGGCCATCCTCGCCCGCGGCAAAGCTCACGCATCGGGGATGCCGTCCTCCCGAATGGCCGGAGCGGTGGTCTCGGCCCGAGAATTCGCCCAAGCAAAGCCGCGCCACGCGCGATCTGCGAAGCCTCCCTTCCGTCGGGCTACGGCCTCGGTTCGCGACCAGGCGCCATGCCCGTGCGCTTGTGGCTTTCGCCTCTCGTCGGGGGTTGACCCTGCGCGCGCCTACTCCTATACGTCCTAGCCCTTCGATGTCGACGCCGGAACAAGCCACTCCCGAGACCACCGTCAACCCCGCCGATCAGGTCGTGCAGTACGAGCCCGTGCAAGGCCGTCCGCTCGAGGTTCGCGTCGACGACCGCGGTGTCGAGCGAGCGATTCGCAAGCTCCGCCGACTGCTCGCCTCCGAAGGCGTGCTGCGGGAGATCAAGCGACGTCGCCACTACGAGAAGCCGAGCGTGAAGTCCAAGCGGAAGCTCCGCGAGGCCGAGCGACGTCGCAAGCGTCGTGAGCGTAAGCGCCACCAAGAGCGCTAGATCCTCCCGACATCGACACGTCAAAGCACAGACGAGCGAGCCCACCGCGGGCCGCTCGTCTGTTTGCGTTTGGGCGTCACCGGTTCCTTCGCACCAACGATCCAACCCCCGCGGGCGCTCGTCTATTCGCGTTCGCACCAACGCCCCCGACTTACGACCCCCCCACCACGGGTCGTTCGTCGGGTGTGGGGCCACGGGTCCTTGCG
>JAHZJA010000049.1 GCA_022601155.1 Deltaproteobacteria bacterium
ACCGTCCCCGACCGCTGTGGCAGTGTTTTCGCTCCTCGACGCATGACCCGATGCGCCTTCGAAGCGCAGCCTCGCCAGGCAGCTGCCGCTGACGGCGTTGTGGCCCATGGAAAACCGCCAAAGTCGAGGCTAGACCGGAGGCCGGACGAATCGAATCGCCGGTCCCAGCGTTCCCTTGGCCCCACGGGCCCGTAGGGACAGGTCCGTCGGTGTGCACACGGCCTCCAGGCGGCCGCGGACGGGAACGGGCGCCCCCCGGGTCTCTTGGCGCTCCCCGGGGAACTCCACCGTCTCCCTCGCTCGCATCGTGTTGCGAGAGGCCGTCCGGACCACGAGCGTGTCGGTGCCCTCGACCGCGAACGGTGCAACCGTCTCCCCCCGCAGGGTGATCGTGTAGCGAATGTCGTTGTCGGCGAGCCGGGCCGCGAACTTGACACGCACTTTCTCCGCTCGGGCCTCGACGGTCGAGCCATCGAAGCGCAGCGTGAAGCGACCCGAAGCACCCCGACGCACGACACGGCGGCCGATCGTCTGGTGACGGACATGGCGTCGGTAGAAGCCAGTGACGTCTTGGGCCACCCAATCGCCCTTCAGGCACTCGGAGACCGAGGCTGGCGGTGGTGGGGCACCGCCCGTGGTGGCCCCACCGCCCGTGGTGCCGGAGGCCTCCCCCGCCCCCGCTCCGCTCGTCGATCCAGCGGCCCCCCCCGCGTCGGTACCACCCGAACCGGTGCCACCCGAGTCGGTGCCACCCGAGTCGGTGCCACCCGAGCCGGTGCCACCGCTGGAGCTCGCCCCGGAACCTCCGGCGGAGTCACCACCGGTGCCCGTGAGCGGGCGGTCGTAGCTCATCGGCAGCAGCGTCGTGCTGTCGCCACCGGTCGCGCCCGAAGCCCCGCCGTCCGTCGTGCCAGCGCTGGCGGGGGCCGAGCGGGTCGTCCCGGCGGAGCCAGCCGAGCCGTCAGACGCCGCTGCGACGGGTTGGGCCGCGGTGGTCGTTCCCGCCACCGGGGCTCCGCCTTCGGCCGCCACCGCGACCTGTGGCTCCGCCGGTTCGTCGCCGAACCATCCCCGAATCCCACCGACCGCATCGTCGAGGGCTCCGCAGCCAGCCAGGGCCAGCGGAATACACAGGGCGAGCAGGGGTCGCGCGACGAAGCGAGCGGTCATGGCGAAGATCCAGGGTCAGGATACCCCAACGTACGAACTGCCCCGAGGGTTCATCAGCCCTCGGGGCATGCTCGTCACTGCCGGAACAACACGCTCTCTCGGCTGAACCACCACGTCGACAGCACCAGGAGCCCGCCCGCCAGTGCCGTACTGCTGCCGAGAATGGCGACCAGCATCGAGTAGTCCATGGTGCCCTTGATGAGTTCCTTGATGGCCAGCGAGATGTTGGCGATGGGAATCGAGGCGGTCTTCCAGTCGAGCACCACCCCGGGAAGCATGGCCAAGAAGGCCGGCAGGATGATTAGCATGTTGAGCGGAGCGATATACGACTGCGCTTCCTTGAAGCTCTTGGCGTAGATGCTGATGCTCAACAACAGCGCCGCGAAGATCCCCGCCGTGGGGACCAACATGGCCGCGATGAGGCCCAGATCGGTCGCTCCGATCTCACGCAGGACCCCGCCGAGGTCGCCACCCATCTCGGCGCCCTTGAAGGCCAGCCACCCGCCCAGCCCGCTGATGCTGAGCGTGGCCGAGACGACCCCGGCCGTGAACACCACCAGGAACTTGCCCACGACCACCTGATACCGAGGAATGGGCACCAGCAGCAGTGTCTCCAGAGTCCCCCGCTCCTTCTCCCCGGCCGCGAGATCGATCGCGGGATACATCGCCCCCAGGAAGCAGAAGATGATGAACATGTACGGGAGCATTCCGCCGATCCGCTCCCCCATCACTTCGCGTACGGGAGCGGTGCTGCGCTCGACCAAGACGACGGGCTCGGAGATTCCCTGCTGCAGCGCAGGGGTGGAGACGCCGAGGGCATCGAGTCGGTCACGCTGTACCCCCTCACCCAAGGCTTCGATGACCTTCTTGGTCCTCGACTTCACCTTCGAGGTCAGCGGCGCCGTGTTGTAGTGGAGCTCGATCACATGCTGAGCGCCCGGCTCGGCCGGGGGCTGCACCACGAGCGCGAAGTCGATGCGCTCGTCGCCCACCGCAGCACCGATCTCGCCGCGATCGGCCAGCTGTGCCTGGGAGAATCCGGGGGTCGACCCGAAGGCATCGTCGAGCCCCGGCAGCTGATCCCCATCGAAGATCACGTAGTCGAGCGTGGCCGAAGCCGCCTCCTTCTCCGCGTTTGCAACGAAGTCGGTGGTGACCTGGATCAGCAAGGGGATGAGCAGCAAGGGCAGCACGATCATGAAGATCAGCGTCTTGCGGTCCCGTAGGACCTCCAGCATCTCCTTGCGATAGACGGTGAGAATTCCGCTACGCATGAGCCACCTCCCCCACGATGTTCAGTAGAGCGCGGTCGAGGGCGTCATTGCTGCCCTCCTCGCGCATTTGGTCGACGTTGCCGGTAAACCGCATGCGCCCCTGATGGATGATCATCACGCGGTCGCACACACGAGCCACCTCGTGCATGTGATGTGTAGACAGCAAGACCGTCTTGCCCTCGTCGCGACAGCGTTCGACGAGCTCGAGAATCGTCTCCGCGGCGGCGACGTCCAGGCCCGTCGTCGGCTCATCGAACACGACGATGGCAGGGTCGTGGATCAATGTCCGTGCGATCGAGGCCTTTTGTTTCATTCCCGCCGACAGCGTGTCGCAGCGGCGGTCGATGTAGTCGCCCATCCGCAGAAGCTCGACCAACGACTCGATCCGCGGCTGAAGCCGGTCGGGGGTGAGCCCGTGCAGGCTCCCGAAATAGGTGAGGATCTCGCGAGGCGTCAGGCGACCGTACAGGCCCGTGTTCCCGGACAGGAAGCCGAGCTTGCGACGCACTGCCAATGGATCGCGCACGATGTCGACGCCGTCGAACGACGCCGTGCCTGCGCTCGGACGCAGTGCAGTCGACAACACCCGCAGCAGGGTCGTCTTGCCGGCTCCGTTCGGGCCCAGCAGGCCCACGATGGCGCCGGCCTCCGCTGTGAAGCTGATCTCGCGGATGGCGTGGAACTTGCGCCCATCCTCCCGCGGATCCACGGGCCCCGGCGGGCCCGCTCGGGTCTTGCCGCGCGGCTTTGCCAACGCGAACGACTTGCTCAATCCCTCGACCTCCAGCATCGATGACTCCTCGCCCCCGGGTTGTTACGGGGCGGCACGGCCAACCGCAGTGCCGCCGGAACTATTGCCCCAGGTCGCCCCCACCGGGTAGGCCTTCCCCTGGGACGCACGAAATCGGCGTTGGAGACCGCCAAACGCCCTCCGTCGTCTCGATCGCCCGCGCAGCCCCGCGACGCAACGGGGGCTCGTCGCGCCCACAAGTTCGACCTCGCGCTCGGACCACCGCCCGGGCAACCCCCCACGGTCCCCGGCTGCGCCGTGGATCGATGGACTGGGCTGGCGCCACCGCCTCCGCGAAAACCCAATTGGGGACCCCACACGTTGACCAGGACGAAATGGCTCCGTGTTCTCGCCCTCGTGCGCGCTTGCGCCGGACAAGGGCCACTGGAATACTGCGAGTCACTTTGCCGTAGCCCACGTTACCGGGAGCGAGCGCGCTGTCACCCAAGATCACCCTCCAGCTCCGCTTCCCCGACCGTGAACCGGAGAGCATTACCCTTGGCCCCGGCCGCACGATCGTAGGCCGTGAGTCGGGCGACATCCTGCTCCACGACGTGGAGGCATCGGCCCTCCACGCCGAGATCGAGTTCACCAACGGTCATGTGATCGTGCGGGACCTCGGTAGCCGCAACGGCACGTGGCGCGAGGGCAAGCGCCTGCCGCAGTTCGCTCTGTATCGCGGCCAGAGTTTCCGATGTGGAGCCACCGACATCACCCTCGTGGAGATCCACGGGAGCGATGTCCCCATGGCGGGAGGCACGGCATCCGGAAGCGACGGCGATCCCGAGCCGACCGCGTCCACCTCCACTCTGCCCTCGGCCGCGATCGTCGCGGCGACGCCCGCCGAGACCACCTCGCAGGGCGTCCCCCCCTCATCGACCGCCACCAATCCGGCGCCGATGCCCAGC
>JAHZJA010000538.1 GCA_022601155.1 Deltaproteobacteria bacterium
GCCGCGGCGATGTTCAGCGGCCATGACGACGCCGCGTAGGCTGGCCGCCGCCCGACAGCGGCCGCCCGCTGCCCGCAACGGTATCGAGCCCGACGCCTACCAGCGACCGATGACGATCTGGCCGCCGATGGCGTTGACGAAGCGGCTGAAGCCCCGAACCATGGCCAGCTCGTAGGTGAGCCCGATCCCGATGTACAGCTTGTGGGGCAGCGGGATCTTGCCGACGAGCTTCATCGGCAGCGCCAGGCCGCGATCGCGATCCAAAGTGGTGTCGCGGTAGCGCAGCCGGCTGAAGGCCACACCAGCCCCCGCGGTGGTGAAGTAGTGCTTGCCACCAAAAGTGAACAGCGCAGCAATGTGGCCGTAGTTGGCCTTGGTGTCGCCGTCTTCGATCTTGGCGCCGAACAATCCACCCGCCATCGCGTACATGCCGAACTTCGGCGACAGGTTCGCGCCCAGACCCCAGTCCATCGCGTACGAGGCATGCCCGGCGTTGATCCCGTCACCTCTCCAGTGGCTGTAGGTCGCACCGTGCATCGAGAACGCGCCGAGCAGGGCATGCTCCCGCTTCTCACGGCGCTCCTTGCGGCGCTGCTGGCCGGGCGTCAGCTCTTCTTCTTCTTCGGCCGGCTCGCCCTCGGCCGTGGCGGCGGGGTCGGTGGTGGAGGTCGGTGCAGGGCCCAGCGCGGCCATCGACTCCGCCGGGGTCGCTCCCGAGGGCGCAGCAATGGGTGCCGCAGCACTCGGGCCGGGCACGACCCGGACCGCGGTGGCTTGCGCCTTGGGGAAGCTCACCACCTCACCGTCCGATTGCACCAACACGATCGTGTTGCCGTCGGCGGTGGCCAGCTCGCCCAACACCGAGCCCGTCGCGGTGTCGACTTCGACATAGCGCCCGGTCACGGCCGTCCACGCGGCATCGGAGACCGCGGGTGCGGAGCTCGTGGGCGCCGCGGGCTGGACAGCGGTGGGCGCGGCGGGGGCGGCGGTCACCGAAGGGGTCTGGACCGGGACCACAGGCTCAGCTGCCGGCGGCGGTTGCCCAGCGGGGCCTGGTGGCGCGGCACCCGGGGGCGGGGCTGCGGTGGTCGACCCACCCCCGGCCGGCGGAACCTCCGGCTCGGCGGCAGGCGGAGGGGGCAGCGCCCGGGCAGAAGGAGTCTCGGTCGCAGGTGGCCCAGGGGGGGCCGCTGCAGGCGGCTGCGCCAGGGCTCCTTGGGGGATCACCATCGCCGCGCCGAGAACGCAAAGCGCAGAGCACAGAGGGAACCGACGCACCTGCACAGCATGACGCCAGGACCATGGAGCACACAAGCGCGACGGGACCGCTCGTCCGAGCACCGTGCGCCGCACCACGTTGCTGTGCCCCTCGCGAAACATTGGGGCTCACTCCCAGCGCAGGACATCACCGGGCTGGCAGTCGAGAACCTCGCAGATCGCGGCCAGGGTCGTGAACCGAATTGCCTTGGCGCGGCCAGCCTTGAGGACCGACAGGTTCTGCGGGGTGATGCCTACCCGTTCGGCGAGCTCGTTGAGCTTCATCTTGCGCTGAGCAAGGACGACATCGAGCGTGACGACGATGGGCATGGCTCGCGCTGCTCCGGTGCTAGATGACGAGGTCTTGCTCTTCACGGAGCTTGCGAGCCTCATCGGTGACCCAGGACGAGAAGATCAGCACCAGCGCCACCAGCACGCCCGAGACCTCCACCTGGACGGACGCAGACCAATGGTGCCCGTCGAAGGCCAGGTGTGGCAGCACGGCCATGACCAGCGCCAGCAACCCGACCCAGCGTAGATGGTGGACGCTCTGCGCCGTAAACAGCTCGCCACGCTCGTAGACCGCCGCCAAGCGGGCGACGTGGTGGCACATCGCCATCACGAGCAGGCCCGATCCGTAGGTGGACACCACGAAGATCGACTCGAAGATCGGCGAGCTGGACGAGACCAGCATCGCGATCACCATCGCGACCATCACGATGGCGTAGAACCACAAGAGGGCGACGGCAAGGAGTTTGACGGCTCGACTGGCTCGCTGGATGCGTTTCATGGCCCACCGTCACGATGCGCCATTCTTGCCGATGATCAATGGATTTTTATCGAAAAACGATACTTTTTTATCGAAAAGAGCGCGGTCATGCCGCGTCACCGAGTCCCGGTGGCCCCGCGCCCCGGCGAACGGCGTCGACCACCGCGTCGGGCAGGCCCCATGGGAGCAGACGCGAGCCCAGATCTCGCGCGGGCACGCCATCGACACCGCACAACGCCCCGGCCATGAACGCCAGCATGCAGTCGTGCGAGGACATGCCCTCCCGACGTGCGACCGTCTCGAACGCGCACGCGTTGTTCAGCGATCGCTGCCAGCGGCCGTCATCGCCCTCGACCAGCCCCGCCACGAGCACGATCGCCCCCACGCGGACGGGCCCCAGCGTCTCGACCCACGCCGCCGAGCTCTCGTCGGCGACCGGCTGCAACGGCAGGGGATTGACCGACAACACCGGTGCGGCGCCGCGCAGCGCCTCATCGGCGATCCCGAGACCGGCTTGCTCGTCGTCATCGACCACCGCCGTCCACCACGCTCGGTAGGCGGGCGGCTCCGTTGCCACATCAGCGGGCCAGGCTTGGCGCAAGTCTCGGGCTCGGCCCAGCACCGCGCGGAGTCGGGGCACGGGGCACGGCTTGCCCAGCACCGCATGGACCACCCCAAAGTGGCGCTCGAGTCCAGGCTGGGCACACCCGGTCAGCAGCAGGCGGCCGTACCGAGGCCACCGCTCGGCGACCGTCGCGAGCAACGTGGGGCCATCGATCTCCGGCATGCGTAGATCGGAGACGACCACCTCGAATTGTCGTTCACCCAGCACCGTCAGAGCTTGCTCGGCTCCGATTGCATACGACGCCTCCAGCTCCCGTGCCCGACGCAGACGTCGACGCAGGCCTCCGAGCAGCTCGGCCTCGTCGTCGACGAACAACACTCGCAGGGGCGCGTTCATGCGGCCTCGGGGAAGCGGAGTACGATGGACGTGCCCTCGCCGGGCGTCGAGTCCAACTCGAGGCGACCGCCGTGCGCTTCTTCTACGATCGCGCGCACGATCGACAGACCCTGCCCCGTGCCCTTGCCCGGCTCCTTGGTCGTGAAGAACGGCTCGAAGATCTTGTCGGCGAGGCCCGGCTCGATGCCACAGCCATTGTCGCGCACCCCCACCACGATCTGGCTTCCTTCGCGCCCGGTCCACACCTCGATGCAGCCATCGCCCTCGGCCTTGCGCCCCGCCGCCGCGACGGCATGCGCGGCGTTGACCAGCAGGTTGAGCAACGCCTGGCCCAGCTGCTCGGGAAATCCGGACATCGGGGGAAGGTCGGTGTGCAGCCGGGTCTGGAGCTGCGCGACGTACTTCCACTCGTTGCGAGAGATCGCGATCGCATTCTCGACGACGTGGTTGACGTCGACGACCATCTCGCGCCCCTGACCGGGATGGGCCATCTCGGAGATCGACCGCACGATCCGGGTGATCCGCGTCAGGCCGCCGCGCAGCTCCTCGAGCGCGACGGGAGTCTCCTCGCGGAGGTAGTCGACGTCGGATTCTCGTTGAAGGGCCCGCACCCGCTCGACCATCTGCGGGTCTACGCCGGCCGCGGCCCCGGCCTCCACGACCGCTCCCTGCGCCTGGGCCAGCATCAGGACCGCCTGCATGCCATCACCCAGGAAGTCCACGTTATCGCTGACGAACTGCACCGGGGTGTTGAGCTCGTGGGCCACCCCCGCCGCCAGCCGGCCCAGGGACTCGAGCTTGCTCGCCTGCATCAATGCCCGCTCGAGCTCGCGTCGATGGCTGAGGTCGAGCACGACGCACACGAACGAGCCCGCCGGATCTTCGACCAGCGGTGCAATGGAAAGCGAGACGGGGACGGGCTCCCCCCCACGGCAGACGATGCTGACCTCGAAGTCGCGCAGGGGGAGCTGCTCGGTCAGCACGCACGGCCAGGGCTCCGCGACCACCGAGGGCATGATCTCGGCCAAGCCACGGCCTCGCAGCGCTGCCGACTCTTCGCCCACCATCCGCGCCAGCTCTCGATTGCTCCACACGACGCGCAGCTCTTGGTCCACCAGCAGCACCCCGCCGATCATCACGTCGAGGATCCGCTGCAGCTGGTCTCGCGAGCGCTCGAGCTCCATGTGCTTGACGTACAGCTTGCGGCTCTTGTCCTCGAGGAGGCTCTCGAGCGCCTCGACCTTGCGCTCCGCCCGTCGCAGCCGCCGCATCATCGTCGCGGTCAGCTCGGCCGGCACGATCTCCTCGGTGTCTTCATGCGGCGTTGAATTGAATAACGAACTCACAGGTCTCGCCACCTTGGTGCATGCACTGGGTCTGGTGTTGCTGGATGGTGGTACCGAAGTAGTCCGCCATTCCGTCGAGGAGCCCCTCCATGAGGTGGCACATCCGACGCTTGGATCGATAGGTGATCCCCAAGGTGTCCTCGGATGGAGTGGTGTACTCGAAGGTTGGGACATAGGCATCGGGGTACAGCTTGCGTACCTCCATGTGGACCACCCCCTCGACACAGAGCAGAAAGCTCCTCGCGTCGTGGTGAGCCTCGGCAAAACCCGGCGCCTTGGCGTGCAGGCCATAGAACAACGCCGCCCCAAACTTGCGCAGCAGCACGGGAATCTCCGTATTGAGCATCTTCGAGGCCGTCACGACCAGTGTCGTCATCGTCTCGTCGGGATAGGTCGAAGGGCCCACGAACGGCTCGGTGGGAGGGACTCCCGCCGCGTCGAGCAACGCCTCGTAGGTTTGTGCACCGAAGGAATCCCGCACGAATTCCTCGAAGATATTGAAGACGACGCCCTTCATTGCATTCGACCGTTCCCGATCGGGACCACGCCCTACGATGCCCCAGCACGGCAAACACCGACGAATCCCGACGAGACGAAGTGTAGCGCTTGCGATGAGAGTGCAACCGTTCAAGTTATTCAGTGCCGCACTCCCATGACCCACGACGCAGAATCGATCCGGGACACCGTCCGGATACTGGCCGTCGACGACGAAGCCGCCGTCTCGAACGCGCTCGCCCGTTCTCTTCGCCGGTTGCACCGAGGGTGGACCGTGTCCACCGCGACGTCCGGCGAAGCCGCTCTGCAGCGGCTCGACAAGGAATCCAACGACGTGATGGTGGCCGACCTCCGCATGCCGGGGATGGATGGCCTGGAGCTGTTGCGCCGGGTCGGTCGCGCCCACCCCAAGATGCCGGTCATCATGCTCACGGGGGCCGCCGCAGTGGAGAACGCGGTCGAGGCCATGCGCCTGGGCGCCGTCGACTACCTGGTCAAGCCCGTCGCTCCCGACGTGCTCGCCCAGCGCATCCAGCGGGTCTTGCATCGAACACCTCCTGCATCCACGGCAGGCGACCCACGACTGGTCGGCGATAGCCAGGTCATGCGCGAGCTCGTTGCCGAAGTGGAACGGGTCGCGCGGAGCCCGGTCAACGTGTTCGTACGCGGTGAGACCGGCACGGGCAAGGAGCTGATCGCCCGTCTGCTCCACGCCCACAGCACACGTGCGCAGGGCCCGTGGGTCGCGATCAACTGCGGCGCCATCGCCCGGAGCCTGCAGGAGAGCGAGCTGTTCGGCC
>JAHZJA010000539.1 GCA_022601155.1 Deltaproteobacteria bacterium
CCCAAAGCTCCTCCACCATCGCCAAGCGCAGCCGGCCCTTGTCGCTGCACGGGCGCTTGGGCGTGCGCTCGTCGAACGGCGAGGCATCCGGACGCCCGTACATGTAGAGGTTGTCCAGCTGCACCAGTCGCGCGCCCGCTCGTCCCGCCGCGCCCCACACCGCACGGAACAACGGCTGCAGCACGCCATCCCACTTGTGATAGTCGGGTGGATTGGTGCAGTTGTAGACCGCGGTCGCGCCACGACAGGCCTCGTCGGCAAAGGCGCGATCGGTGGCGTCACCTCGCATCCACGTCACGCCCTCGCTCACTGGGCCCGCGGCGCTGCGGCGGACGAGCCGCACGGCATGGCCCTCGGAGGACAACGTCCGAGCGAGCATGAGGCCGACCTGGCCAGCGCCGAACACGGTGTGAATCTCGGTCATGGGTTCAGCATGGGGTTTGCGGCGGCGCTTGACGATGAGCTTCTTGGCAAGAGACAGTTGCACTCGTGCAAACCCATGAAGAGCTGCGGTGGGATGACGTACGCGTGCTCCTGGCCCTGATCCGAAGGGGTTCTCTCAAGCGGGCGGCCGAAGATCTGCGGGTCAACATCTCCACCGTCTCCCGTCGGCTGGATGCGCTGGAATCTTCGATCGAGGCACACCTGTTCGACCGCACCCCGGAGGGTACGCGGCCCACGGCCGCCGCCGAGCAGCTGCTGCCCTTCGCCGAGAGCATGGAGCAGGCGGCGCTCGGGCTGACCCGCGGACTCGAGAGTTTCGAGGTCAATCCCGAGGGGGTCGTCCGCCTCACCGCCCCACCGGGCGTGGTCGACCACTTCCTTGCGCCTGCCCTCGTCGATCTGCACACCGCGTACCCCAAGCTTCGGCTCCAGCTCAACTCCAGCATCGGGTACGCCGACCTCACCCGTCGCGAAGCCGATATCGCGCTGCGGATGCTCCGGCCGGCCACGGGTGACTTCCTGGCCACCAAGCTCGCCACCGGAGGGAACGTCATCATCGCATCGACCGCGTTTGCCAAGAGCATCGGTACCCTGCGCGATCCATCGACGACCCGATGGATCACCTGGGGCGACGACCTCACGCACCTGCCCGACGCACTATGGCTGGCCAAGAACGTCTCGCGACAACGCGTGGTCCTGGAGACCAGCAGCATGTCGGCACAAGTCGAGGCCGTGCGAACGGGGCTGGGGGTGATGCTCGCCCCGGTCCCCTACGCGGATCTGCCGGGGCTTTGTGCCGTGCGTTGCAGCCCAGCGCTGCGGAAGAAGGTCGAGGCGATCCCGGCGGGGTCTTTGTGGCTGGTCGGTCACCGAGCGCTACGGGAAGTCCCGCGCGTCGCCGTGGTGTGGGAGTGGCTCAAGCAACGATTCTCGACCCTGTGATCGTGTCAGCCAAGACCGCCGACGATGATCGCGGCGCAACTGCGCGCGCACCTGTCCGTCTGATCGAGACCATGGCCGCGCCACGAGCCCCCCACTGCACGATGGTCGTGGCTCCGCTGGCGCTCGCCATCGCCATCGGAGGTTGCACCGACCCGCCACCGCCGCCGCCCGCGACGCCAACCAAGGCGAGCACCGAATCCACCCCCCCGGCCAAGACCAACGCAGCGCTCACCAACGATGAGGCCGTGTTCTTGCAGACGTCGCCGACGGGCGCCCGCGTCGCAGCTCCGCTCGACTACGTACCACTGGCAGCCCACGAATCGGAGCGGCTGCGCACCGCGCTGTTGCGCCAACAACCGCTCGGAACCGCCGCCGTGGTGGGCCGCAAGTCCTCGCAGGGATTTTCCCACGGGATGGTCTCGTCGGTCTCCCTCGACAACCAGGATCTCCCCTCGATCTACGGAGCGACCATCCGTGACCTCGGTGATCTCGTGCTGCGCTACGGCGAGCTGATGGGTCGCGAGCTTCCCGATTCCGCCGCACCCCAGTTCCGCTTGAAGCCCGACCCCAACGGTCGCTTCATCGACGTCGTCATGACCATGAAGGTGGCGCAACGCGGCGAGTTCCGCAGCCTCACCCGGATGTGGTCCGACGCCGACGCCCTCTACCACGAAGCAGGCTGCCAGTGCTCGGGATCGGGCTGCGCCTTTGGTGAGCGCGGGTGCACCCTGCCCGTGCCGGGCCCCGATGCGTTGTCCATCGATGCCACCATCGACGGTGGCCGAGCCCCGGTCGAGCTGAGCACCCCCCGTGGTGGGGTGACGGTCAAGATCCCGCCGTTCTTCGAGCCCATGCCCGCAGCCGAGCTCGCCCAGATCAACGAGGCCGACGAGTCCCTCGCCAAGCTCCCCAAGCACGTCGACACCGTCGCGAGCGTCGGGCCCCACACCAACGCCGGGGTCGTCATGCTGCGAGAGTCCAGCTGGTGTGCCAACCGCAAGCTCCCGTGCACGCTGGCGGAAGTGGAAGAAGCGATCATCGATGCCGCGGAGGCCGACGGCGTGGCCCTCCAAGCTCAACCACGGATCACCCGAGAAGCCACCACCGACGGTCCGCCCGGGCGCCTCATCGAGGTGCAGATCGGGCAAGTGTTGTGGTCGCGCCATCGAGTGTGGAGCGAAGGACGCATCGTTCGTGAGCAGTCGTGCATGTGCGGCGCGCAAGCCTGTGCCATCGTCGAGACCAGCTGCACGCTGAAGCCGAGCTGAGCCTCGCCCTCGCCAGCACCCAACGTGATCAGCCATCGCAGCACGCGAAGGCCCGCACGGAGTGCCCCGGCGGAGTCGATGTCCAAGGCGAGCTCACAGACCAGCCCGCCGACGGACCTGCGGTACCCTCTTCACCCGACGCGCTCGGCTCGATCGATGACCGACCCCTCCCATGCGTTGGCCCGGGTCCGCAAGCTGCTTGCCCTCGCCACCTCGCCCAATCCCCACGAGGCCGCCGCTGCTGCTGCGCGAGCCCAGGCCCTGATCGAGACCCACCGACTTCAGGCATGGCTCGACGCCGAGCAGACGGCCGAGGCCGACCCCGTTCCCATCATCGACGCACGCGACCAACCGCTGGAGACCAGCCGCCGCATACGAAAGTGGAAGTCGGCACTGGCGACCATGCTCGCCGATTGCAACGGCTGCATCGCCTACACCACGCCCGTGGGCAAGGAGCATGCAATCGTCCTGGTGGGTCGTAGCCGTGACCGTGCCGCCGTCACCGCTCTTTGGGAGTGGCTGGTCAAGCGTATCGAGTGGCTGTCGGCGACCCACGGGCAAGGGCAGCGGCGGCAGTGGCACGAGGCATTTCGGATCGGCGTGGTCGATGCGGTGGCCCAGCGCTTGCGCGCCGCGAGCAAGGAGGTGCGTGCGGAGTTCGAGGCCACGGCCTTGGTTCGGGTCGATCCGGTCGTGTCCGCGCACAACGAGGCCCTCGATCGATTCGTGAACGAGCACCTCCAGCTCGGCCGTGGCCGTCAGCTGCGCGTGGACGCCGAGGCGTGGCATCGCGGGCGCGACGCCTCCGACGAGCTCGACATCCCTGGCTAGCCTCGACTTTGGCGGTTTTCCATTGGGCCACAACGCCGTCAGCGGCAGCTGCCTGGCGAGGCTGCGCTTCGAAGGCGCATCGGGTCATGCTCGAGGAGCGAAAACACTGCCACAGCGGTCGGGGGCGGTGTTATGGCGCGTGGAAAACCGCCAAAGTCGAGGCTAGCAG
>JAHZJA010000540.1 GCA_022601155.1 Deltaproteobacteria bacterium
GCCTCGCCAGGCAGCTGCCGCTGACGGCGTTGTGGCCCCTGGAAAACCGCCAAAGTCGAGCCTAGCCCGCGGGCTACAGCGTCTTGAGGTACTCGAGCACCGCCTGGCGCTCGGCGTCGGTGAGGTGATCGCCGAAGGTGTGCCCGGTGTTCCAGTGTCCGAGCTTGGTGGTGTCGTACACGTGGCGGCGCTCGTCCTGCGGCGCATCGTCCCAGCTGTAGGGCAGCTCCGCCCACGGCCAGCCCACCGCGGCCTGGTCGAAGTGGGTGCTGTCGTAGTCCAGCCGTCGCCACCACCGTGGCCGCTGGGTGCTGTCGAGCACCAGCTCGAGGCTGGGCACCGAACCATTATGGAGGAAGGGCGCCGTGGCCCAGATGCCATCGAGCGGAGGCGCCACGTAGCCGGGAAACGGGTCTTCGGGGGACAGAGGGCCGATCTGCCCGTACCACGAGGCGTTGAACCAGTCGTCCAGTCCGTAGGCCGCGCTCGCCTCGGCCATGAGCGGATCGGTGCCGACGACATCGAGCGGGAACAACAGGTTGGGATAGGTCTCGTCGGCCGCATCGTCGGCGTAGGTACCGTGACAGCAGGCGCAGTCACGCTCGAACACGGCCTGGCCCTGCGCCGCCCGTTCACCGTCGATGGAAAATGGATAGCTCGGCGCCTCGATCGACGCCAGATAGGCCCGGATGTCGTCGAAGTAGGTGAGGATCTGCTCCGCCTCGGCCACCGAGTCCGTGCACAGCGACGAGGTGAACATCATCGTGGCGCGATGATCCCCGCGCGCCATCCCGTTGTAGAACATCGCGTTCTTCTTCGCGACGCGCCACCACGGCGGCGTATCGACGACCAGCAGGATGTCCGGGAGTGCGACCTGCGGCTCGTCGAACCACTCCAACGTCTGCGGGTCGTGATGGGCCGCGAGCACGGCTGCGACCTGGTCGGCGGGATTGGTGCCCACCGTGAACGTCTGGATGTGGGGGCCCAGCGTCTGGTAGCGCTGCGCCATGCGGGCCATCTGCTCGATCCCGGGAACCGGAAGGTCGGGCACTGGAATCCCGCCCAGGCCACCGCCGATGTTCGACGTGTAGTCGGCGTCGGCCTTGCCCAGGCCCACGATGAGCTCGCCGTTGAACTTGCCCGCGTGGCACTCCAGGCAGTTGAGCGAGACGATCTCGGCTCCGTCGGCCGTGACGTGGGCCGTCCAGTTGTGCGGCAGGTCGGCGTTGTTCCCTTCGCGACCGGGGAGCGGCTCACCGTCGGCGAACCCACCCAGCAGCGGCTGCGCCAGCGAGAACAGCGAGTAGGGGATCCCGCAGCTGACGTAACCCTCGTGGGTGAGCGCGTGGTAGCCCGCCTCGACATCGCCCTGCGCCTGCTCGGCCTGCGGCAACGCAAACCCCTCTCCACACGCAGCTGGCGGCAGCGGCTCGCCGGAACCCGAGCCATCGGGCGGCAGCGCCGTGGTGGCAGACCCGGTGGTGCCGGGGCCGGATGCCATCCCCGAGCCCGAGGAGTCGGCCGCGGTCCCCTGGCCCACCGTGGCCGGATCGGAGCACGCCGCCAATGCCCACGCACCCAGCCCAACCAAGCCGATCGCGTGCCACTTCCACCCGTCGTCGTATCGTCCAGCCACCGTTTACGCAGGCTAGCGCCATCGTCGGGGTGTCCGCAAACAGGACGCCCAACGCCGTCCGTCCCGCTTCGAGCGCGTCAGCAACCGGGCAGTCAGGCTGGCGCCGCCACGCGGCGAAGCAGATCGATGAGCGTGCTCGACAGCTCGGGCGTCGGCGCATCACCGGCCTGCCCCGCCTCGCGCTGGTCGATCCAGCGCTGCGCGACCCAGCGGTCGATCGCCTCGCCGACGGCAAAGGTCACCCCGAGCAACAGGTCATCGGCCAGGTCCGTGCGCACCGCTCCGACCGCGCGCCCACGCTCGAGGGTGGCGCTCATCCACACCTGCGCCCGCTCGTGCATCGCGGTGAGTGCCTCGGGTGCCTCTGCCAGTCCGCGCGGGTTGATGAGCGCAGGCATCAACATGGCCACCCTCGGCTCCTCGGTCATCCGGGTCCAGGCCGCAGCCGCGATGGCCTCCACCTCGGCCCAGAACTCGGGCGGCCCGGCCACGTCGCCCACGGGCACCAGGACATCGCTGAAGCGATCCATCACCGCGCTCACCAGCGTCGAGAACAAGTCCTGCTTGTCCTCGAAGTAGTAATACATCGCGCCCTTGCTCAGGCCAGCGCGGTCGATGATCTGGTTGTAGGACGCCCGCGAAAACCCGTGCTCCCCAAACTCGGCTGCCGCGGCGTCCAGGATCGCGTCTTGACGCTCCTGGGTGAGGCGGTCGAAACGAGGGCGAGGCACGAGAACGACGAGGGTATCAGTCCGGCACTGCGCTCGTCCGCCTTCCCAAACGTCAACGACGCCCACCGAAACTCGGCAGACGTCGTTGTCTGGAGGCGCAGAACGAAATCGCTCGGCTCAGGCGGGAGCGCCGGCCTCGCGCTCGACCCAGCGAATCGCGTACCGGACCATCTGGGTTCCCGTACTCAGACCCAGCTTTTCCTTGATGCGGTGTCGGTGAGTCTCGACCGTCTTGACGCTGACCGACAGCATCCGCGCGATCTCGCGGGTGGGCTCGCCGCGCCCGACCAGCTCGAAGACCTCGAGCTCGCGATCGCTGAGACTCTCCACGGCCGAGCTGGGTGCGTTGGGTCCCGGATCGGCGGCACGCTGGATCAGCGTGCTGCGCAAGCTCTCGCTCACGTACACCTCGCCGCGCCGCACCTGGCGGATCGCTTCGAGAACCTCGTCGGTCTCTTCACCCTTCTTGACGTAGCCACGGGCACCAGCCCGAAGCGCCCGCTCAGCGTAGAACAGCTCGTCGTGCATCGTCAGCACGAGCACCGTCACCGAGGGGTGACGACGGCCGATCTCCTTGATGAGGTCGAGCCCGCTGCCCCCCGCCAGCGAAAGATCCACGACGGCGACGTCGGGCTCCTTCTCGGCCATGAGCGCGAGCGCCTTCTGCGAGTCGGGCGCTTGGCCAATCACGCGCAGATCGGAACTCTTGTTGATGAGCGAAGCCAACCCCTGACGAACGAGGGGGTGGTCGTCGATGATCATCACCCCGAGCCGCTCGTCTGAGCCGGCACTATCCTGCTGCGTTGATTCTGTCATGGACCCCTTGATTCGCGATCGAATATAGCAACCCCTTACACGCGCGCCGTGGTGGAAGCCCCTATCGGTTCACACTGGGCCGTCCTATCGGCTGTTGCCCCAGCGGTGGGCCCTCCCATGCGGCGGCGTGAGCCCCCGACGCGGCATATTGCCCCCGCGGCGTCGCGGACGATCGCCACGATCGCCGGTCGGCCGACCGCTTTGATGCGATAGGGAGACTACGCAACCGGCAGCGGCGACGAGGTGGAACGCAGCGCGGGCGACCGCTCGCGGGCGACCGCATCGACCGGAAGCGTGCACTGAACCCGGGTGCCACCAGCCTCGCTGACGCTCGTGATCGCCAGCTTCGCGCCCACCGTTTCGGCCCGTAGCTTCATCAGGCGCAGCCCCAGCCCCTCGGTCGGGCGCGTCAGCGGAAGCCCCAGTCCATCGTCCTCGATCGAGAGCTGCAGGCCGTCGAACTCGTCGGTGCACAACCCGATCGTGATCCGCGACGGCTTGCCGTGCTTGAGCGCGTTGTTGGTCGCCTCCTGCGCGATCCGATAGAAGGCAGTCGCGGTCGCATCGTCGGGAACGCGCGCGACCTCGTCGCCCTCGAATTGGCAGTCCATGTTGAACACGTCGCGCGTGCGCTCGGCCAGGTTCTCCAGCGCGGGGGTCAAGTCGGTCCCGTGCACCCCGACGGGAGCCAAGCCGTGGGCCAGTGCCCGAGAGTGGGCCACCGCTTCCTTCACCAGCGTGACGATCTCGTGCGCCTCGGAGGCTTCGTCGGGCAGGCCGCGACCATTGAGCGAGCTCTCCAGACCCTTCGCGAGGAAGGCCATCCCCGTCAGGTGCTGGCCGAGCCCGTCGTGGAGATCGCGACCGATGCGGCGGGCCTCTTGCTCGGCGGCCTCGAGCGCGGCCGCCTCCAGGCGGTGACGATCGGTGACATCGCGGACCAGCGCCAGGATCCGCGGCAGGCCTCCGCGGTCCCAGAAATGGCCGAGGTGGAGCTCCACCGGAAACGTCGTGCCGTCGCTCCGCACATGCGCCGCCGCGTGGGTCTCGGACTCACCCGGGTCGAGGCCATCGAGCAGCTCCCACAGCTGCTCGATGTCGAGCCCCTCGCACAGGTCGAGCAGGTTCCGCCCCAGCAATTCCTCGCGCGCGTACTGCAGGCTCTCGCAGGCCTGGCGATTGACGTCGACCAGCAGCCCTTCCTCGTCGCACACGAAGATCCCGTCGACCGCCTGCTCGACCAGCTGCCGGAACCGAACCTCGCTGCGCTCCAACGCTTGGTGCCACCGCAGCTGCTCGCTCATGTCGGTGACGACCCGGAGCGCTCGATCGGGGCCCACCGGAATGGTTCGCGCTTGCCAAAATCGACGGCGCCCCCCGGCCGACGTCAGGTGCTCGGTGAAGACGACCGAGTCGGTATCGAAGGCGCGCTTGATGCAGTCGCGGATGGCATCGGCCTGCGAAGGACTCAACACGTCGGCGACGCGCCGACCCACGGCTCCCTCGGGCTCGAAGCCGAAATCCTGGATCCGGCGGCCCCGTAACGAGAGGATCGTCCCGTCCAGCCCGAGCTCCATGAACAGTTCAGGGGGCGCAGCACGCCGGGTATCCTCGTCCTCCCCCTGGGGGCCACCGTCCATCTGGGGCTCATCGTAGCGCGTTGTCGGCCGGTGGGGTGGGGACCCCGCGCGCGCGGGTCCACGGGTTTGCTATGCTCTCCGCGCCGTGCGCATCCGTTACGCCTCCCGCACCGACGTGGGTATGGTCCGCGCCCACAACGAGGACTACTTCGCCCTCATCGAGGACGAACGCTTGTTCATCGTGGCCGACGGCATGGGCGGCCACGCGTCGGGAGACATCGCCTCGAAGATGTCCGCCGACATCATCGGTGAGTTCTATCGCATCACCCGCGATCCCGATGCGGCGTGGCCCTTCCCGTACGACAACACGCTCAGCTACGCCGAGAACCGGATGGTGTCGTCCATCCGCTTGGCCAACGCCAAGATCAACCACGCCGCCGCTCAACATCGGAGCCAGCGCGGCATGGGCACGACCATCGTCACGTTCAATCTCAACGGCGACCGAGCGTACGTCGCTCACGTGGGTGACTCCCGCTGCTACCTGGTGCGCCGCGGGCGAATCCAGTCGCTCACCCGCGACCACTCGCTGCTCGAAGACTACAAGGATGCGCGGCCCGACCTCACCGACGAGGAGATCCGCGACTTCCCCCACAAGAACGTCATCACGCGCGCGCTGGGTATGCGCGACAGCGTCGAGGTCGACCTGTGCGAGATCGAGATCGAGGACGGCGACCGCTACATGCTGTGCTCCGATGGCCTGTGCGGCATGCTCGAAGACGAGGAGATCCTCGACATCGTGCTCGCGGCGCCCGACCCCGAGTCGGCGGTTCGCGATCTCATCGATCGCTCCAATGAAGCGGGCGGCACCGACAACATCACCGCGATGATCGTCGAGTGCGCGTTCTGAGCGAGACATGAGCCGACGTCCCGACCCCGAGGCATCGCGGCGTGCCATCCTCGAGGCGGCGCGCGGGTGCTTTTCCAAGTCGGGCTACGCGGGCACGTCGATGCACGACATCGCCCAGGCCGCGAAGGTCACCCAGAGTCTCATCCACCACCATTTCGGGCCCAAGGATGCCCTGTGGTCCGAGGTGCGGCGGTTCGCGTTTGGCGAGTACATCGAGCAGCAACGCCAGCTCATCCAAGCCGGGCCGCACGAGCCCGCCC